>QHQV01000251.1 GCA_003219945.1 Verrucomicrobiota bacterium
CGAAAGCGCACACTCGAATCGCCATACTGCCAATTGGTTACCGGCGAATCTATGAATTTCGAGTTCGGCACAATGATGGCGATATTGTCATTCGTCAAAATCACCGTGCTCCGCGCACGAATTTGCCGAACTGTGCCCAGGATCCCAGCTACTTCGACGCGATCTCCAATCGTGATCGGTCGTTCCGCCAGGATGACCAGACCGCTGATGAAATTACTGGCGATATTTTGCAGGCCAAATCCGACACCGACGCCAACCGCGCCAGCAAAAACCGCCAGTGCGGCGAGATGGATGCCAGCGTTCTCCAGAACAAAGAAAATGCCAACCACCAAAACGATGTTGCTGACGACTTGGGCAATGGCGTACTGCAACGACCGATCCAGCCCGCTTTGCGCAAGCAAACGGTTGAAAAGAAAACGTTTCGTTCCCGACGAAAACCAAAACACTCCCACCAGCAGAGCTATCAGCAGGAAAATTTGAACAAGGCTCAGGCTGATTGCCGGAAGTGGCGCGGTCCAAGCCAGCGGAATTCCCGCAGCATTAACCGCGGTGACAGTGAAAAAGACAACGGTGGCCAGACTCAGGATCGTCGTGATGATCGCGATGAAGTTTGTGTCGATCTTGAATCGGCTGAAGAAACGCCGAACGATTTGGCTCTGCAAAAATCGGGCAATGATCACTCCGGCGGCGAAAAACCCGACGAAGGCGATCAGTCCCAGGACCGTCACGTAACGCTGGCCGATATGAAACAGAGGCTGCTGGAGAAGCGTCATTTCCACGCCCTAGTCTGAACGTGTCGTGGGGCTTCGCAACCAAGCCCATTGCAGAGGCGTTCGGCCGCGGGAACACCTGAAGTTTCGAAAGCGATGCGGTTGCGATCCGAAGGGCGCTACTGCTGCTTGGACGACTTCTCTTCGATGTATTTGATAACGTCGCCGACGGTTTGGAGTTTTTCCGCGTCTTCGTCCGGAACTTCGACCCCAAATTCTTCTTCAAAAGCCATCACCAGTTCGACGATGTCGAGCGAGTCTGCCCCTAAATCCTCAATAAAAGATGCCTGTGGCGTGACCTGTTCCGGGTTCACGCCGAGTTGCTCAACGATGATGTCCTTGACCTTCTCTTCGATCGATTTTTCCGCCATAAAAATTTGTTCGGTTGGTGTTACTCGCGCGGGGTTACGTCCGGTCCCGCAGAGCGGGAGACAGCCCGGGCACAGCATCGCAAGTAAATGAATTAAAAAGGATGTCAATCAATTTCGGGACGTGGTAGAGACGAGGCTCAGCTTGGCGTTTGCTTCCGTTTGCGCTTCGAGTAGAAGAACGTGATGAGCGCTCCCGTGGAGGCTACCGATCTTCTTGATCTGAAGTTTTTGCCTGCATGGGTCAAAGAACCCGGTGCGACGAATCATTACGACCATTACACGAAAGAAGAGTCGCCGACTGAACTGCGTGGCGGCGATCGCGATGGCAGACACAAGGATCGAGCATTCCGGTCCCGCGAACGGCGAAAACACACTCAACGCCCGGGCTCGGAGTCGAAGCCTGACAGGCGCCATCGCGACAGAATGCCGAAGAAAGAAGTCGCCAGGGGTCGGGATACCGACCGAGCTAATCATCGCCCTTCATCGGACCGCGTTGCGCAGGCTCCGCCAAAGCCGTTCGAGGGAACGATTCGTTTTCTCCCGCGGCAGAGCCTATTGGAAAATGTCGTTGCGCAGATCAAGTCCGGCTCGGTTGCCTATTCGTTGTTTGTTCTGGCCCGCTTGTTCCTGGAAAAACCCGGGCGATATGAAGTCCGTCTCACGGCAAAGACTGAAGCGCCGCTTTATCAACTTGGCGAGAACGGCGGAATCTCCGTGGACCGGGAATTCCTCGAGCGAAACGCATTCCGGTTCGCGCAACGCGACTTTTACCAGGTCAATGTTGTAGAAAGCGACCCGATAAAGGGAAGTTTCTCGAATGTGGCACGATGTCGGTTGAGCGGCACGCTTCTGGGCCCGACCAATCACCACGCTTACCAGCCGCAACTGCGAGGTTTGTACGAGCAACGTTTCAGCCGGCGAATGAGTTTTGCCGATTATCAGCGGCAAATCGAGATCGTCAGCGATCCAGCGGTGGTCGAGCGCTGGAAAGAGGAAGCCAGAAAGATCACGACTTACACAACCTTGCGCGAACAACCGCCTCTGACATTTTCGTCTGCTGCAGAAACGGAACGACATTTTCGTTCGCACTATTTCCCTGCACTCGTCCACAGCGTCAAGGACGTGACTGTCGGCGGTACGTCCAGCAGGAGTTTGGCGGACCGGGTATTGAATCGGGCGATTGAGCAGGCGTGGGTGCGCGAAACCCGCTCTCCATCAAACATCATGCAGGAGCTAGCGAGCCGATTGCGACAAAACGGACTGCACATTTTCCGTCATCGGCGCGGCATGTTGTTTGTGTCGCCAATTCGCGTCCGCGCGTTTGTTCATGAACAAGCCGGCGTGTCTCCTTTGGTGAACGCGATATTCGAAGCAGTCTCGGCGAGGGCGGGAATTAATCGGAAGCAGCTTTTCGAAACGTTGACTGGCAATGGGGCGAGCGAAGACGCGGAACCGCGCAGACTCGCGCTCGCGTCCGATCTGCGTTGGCTGATCAGCGAAGGTTACGTGATCGAGTTCAACGACGGTTCACTTGATCTGCCACGGACGAAATCAAAGCAGCCGCGACAATCTGCAGAGGCTCTCGCAGCAAGCGCAAGGGCGGTTGATACGCTCGCGAGCACAACGCTCTGGCCGCTACAGCTTATCTGGCGAGAACCTTAGCAATTGCTGTAAGGCATCTCTCCGAGATGCCTGGGTATCTGACACAGACGCACTGGAATTTCAGATAGCGCCGGCCTTCTTCAGCACCTTGTAAGCGCCCTGCTTATTAATCGTCTTCAGACCGCGCGCCGTGACGCGAACACGCACAAACTTCTTCAGCTCCGGCACCCAAATGCGTTGGCGTCGCAAATTTGGGAGGAAATTGCGAGGCACCATTTTAGTGATGTGCCGGCCTACACCGCCTTTTTTCTTGGCCAAACCGCGCCGGTGAATCACGCTGCCTCGCACCGCTCTGGATCCTGTGATATGACAAACTTTCATGTCGCGAAAAAGCCGCGTAACCTGCCGTGTTCGGGCGTGGAGGTCAAGCGGATCACTCGCAAGCGCACGCGAATGCACGTGACGGTAGGATGCGCCCGACGGGTGCGCCGCACGCTCAGCCCGGCGATGCGTCCCTACCATCATCATCGGTTGAGGTTGAACGTGCAATTGCTGGCAGCGGTCAAACCTAGCTCGACCACAATCAACCGCTTTGCAGGAGCGATCATCGCACAGACCTAATGCACAAAAACAATCACAAATTGCGGATCGGAATCGTAGGAGCCGGCAACATCGTGCGTACCCGCCATTTGCCGGCCCTCAAAAGAAACTCCGACGTGGAAATTGTCGCCGTTTCAAATTCCACATACGAAAGCTCGGAACGCTTCTGCCGCGAGAACTCGCTGGCGGCGCTGCCGATGCGCGATTGGGCGGAATTGGTTGCGACGCCGGACATCGACATTGTCTGGATCGGCACAACGCCGTACATGCATTCGGCAGTTACCATCTCTGCGCTTGAAGCGGGCAAACACGTATTTTGCCAGGCGCGCATGTCGATGGACCTGGCCGAGGCGGAAGAAATGCTCGCGGCCTCAAAGCGATATCCAGAGTTGGTGACCATGCTCTGTCCGCCGCCTTTTGGATTACGCGGCGATTTAATGGTCAAAAAAATTCTCGCTGAAAATTACATCGGCCAACCGCATCATGTGCGGCTGCGAAGTTTCCACGGAAATTACCTCGATCCCGACGCGCCGGCGCATTGGCGCCAAAAGATTGAGATCAGTGGTCTCAATACGCTCACACTGGGGATTTACGTTGAGGTTTTGCAGCGTTGGCTTGGCGACATCGCCGGTGTGTTCGCGCGCGGGAAAATCATTCAGCCGCTTCGCGAAGCCTACAACGTGATCGTTCCCGATTTGCTCACTGTGCTATGCAGTTTCGAAAATGGCGCGGAAGGCCTGCTTGAGTTCAGCGGAATTAATGCGCTGGCCGAAGGTGATCGGTTGGAAATCTACGGCAATACCGGGACCCTGACGTATGATTTCACGACCGACGTTATGGAGACGGGAAAGATTGGCGATCGCGCATTACACGTCCTGGACGTTCCCACGGAATTGGAAGGCGAATGGCGCGTTGAAGAAGATTTTCTCGCCGCGGTGAAGTCAAAGGGGCGCGTGCTTCCGCATCCGAATTTCGAGGACGGCCTGCGTTACATGCGCGTGGTGCAAGCTGTCTCCGATTCACGTGCGCGGAACGAGTGGGTGGCGGTAAAGAGCTGAAGCCAGCAGCATTCTACGCGGGCATCGTATCTGGAACGAGGTATCTCCTTACCATTAGGGCCCAGACTAGGAGTGTGATCAGTTGATACCATGCAAAAAAACGATCATACCCCCGTCGATGCGCAAGCAAACCGATGGCTGCTAGCACGGCGTAATGACCCACAAAGGGAACGTACCAAATCGGGTGAAGTAGATCACCGTGGATTGCAGTTTGCACGATATCGAGCACGCACATCGCAATGAACGCGGAATAGTAGCCCACGCGGTTTCGTTGGAAGCGGCGCTGGTGTTCTTCCGCTTCGGATAGGTCGGGCGGGTACAGGAAAACGGTGAGCATGTAAAGTGTGATGGTCCAAACGATCAGCACGAGAAATCGGTCAAAGCTCCAAGTGATTTCGGTGTTCCATTTGAACGTCACCCACCATTGCAATACCAACAGCAGTAGGGTGGCGATCGTGAGGACGATGTGCACTTCATCGAGCGGGTTTTCTTTGCGCCGATAAAACGCACGACCGGCGCCCGCGAGCAGGTTGGTTACACCGAGGCCGACGATGATGGACATGAGCGCGGCGATGAACTCGAAACTGCTCATCAGGTTTTGACCGTTCTGCATGGCGTCGTCAGCTTAGGGGGAGCCGCCGCGAAATCGAGGTGTAAATGGCTACGGAGCTGGTGGAGAACTCTTCTTCGTTAACAGCCACCCTAGCGCGTTATTCAAGTCTGCCAGCGCAGTCCGCTCAACAGGATCGTTGTGATAGGCGCCGGGCAATTCGATTACCCGTTTCTCTCCGGCGTATGCTTGAACTACAAGCCGGTGAAAGCGTGGTGCCACGATGTCGTCTCTTTCAGCCAGCAAAAAAATAGCCGGTACGCGACTCGCTCTAGCGTTTGCGATGCAGTCGAGGTCCCGCGGGATCTGCAACGCAACAGGTGCGGCTAGCAACCACAGATTCCACCAGCCAAACTGGCGCAGGATCATTTCGCGCAGCGGCGGTGGATTATGCAGTATCAATCCGGCAATTTCGACTGGCCTGGACGCAGCCAGGTGTAGTGCGGCCGTTACTCCGATGCTCGCTCCATACAAGACGATTGGCGCATCAGCCGCTTCGCTTCTGAATGCATCGAATGCCGCAACCGCTGCTGGCCCAATGCGCGCTAATCGCGCCGGTCCCGTGCTGCCGCCAAATCCGGGATAATTCATTGCCCAAATTTCCACTGCGCGATCGTTCCACATCTCGACCTCCATCGCAGCCCAGCGATCCGCGCGATCCGCGTTGCCGTAAAAGCGCAAAATGAAAACATCTGCGCGGCCCTGTTGCTTTGCGCGTCTCGATTGCGCCGTCCAGATTTCTAGTTCGCCGTTTTCAAATGGAACCATTTTCCGAATGGCGCCACCGGCATCGATCGATGCTCTTGTCGGAAAAAGGATCAGATGATCCGGTAAATGTCCGAAGAACATCACAGCAAGGTATGCGAGCCCAAGAACGAGCAACTTCCAAACCGTTGGAATAGTTCGTGGCCTCACATTTCTTTAGCTCACGAAACACAGGAATTACACGAAAGGAAGTCGGCTAAAAAGGCCGATGAAATTGTAATCCGTGATCGTCGATTGAAATTTTCGCGTCTTTTGGAGTGTTTCGTGGGCCAAGACAACTGTGATGCCCATCATTGTTGCTGCGCTTTCGGCAGGAAGCGCGACACGATCGCGAGCAGCACGATCACAACTAACGCCAATGCGCCCCAAAAAATGTATCGAGTCGATCTGGTTAGCGTTTGGCCAACCAACAACGGTTTCGGAGAAAGGTCTTCTTCCGCACCCGCAGCCACGGTGCCGCGTTCCGCCTTCAGAAGTTCAGCGGCCACGAGAGTCAGATCGTAACGCGGAGCGGTTGCATTGAGATTGCCATAATATAACCAAACGCTCTGTGTGGGATCCGGCGTCGTTTTGAATACGACACGTGTTACCGGGTAGTAACTGCGAAAGTCTCGCAGCTCGATTGCGGGGTTGTCGCCGTTGTCTGTTTCGAGAAACAACGTATCGCTTTTGGGACGCGCGTTGAGCTCAATAACCAGATCGCGTTTTGGAGTGTCCGGCGTTTGGTCCCATGTGGCGCGGCCGAGTTCAGATGCAAGTTTGTCGCCGCGCTCGTCAGTGACTTCTTCCCACAATCGCATTTGCCGATGAAAAAGTGGCGAGGACGATGTGCAGACCAGCCGCGTAATCGGTACGCCGGGCTGCGGGAGTTTTAGGGACCAACGCGAAAGGACAGGCTTCTTCGGATCGTTCGCCGCTGCGGCATTCAAACTGATCGGACGCGACAATGACGTGCGTTCAAAAAGGAACGGCAGCTGATACTCGCCGCGCACGATGCGAATGTCGCCTTGGTCGGGTTGCGAACGAGCCAGCAATTCGGGATCCAGTTCGACTTGTTGCAAGCCGTTTTGCGTGAGCGGTAGAAATTTGCGGAATTTCCATTTCGTGACGTCGATTTGCGCTCCGGTCAACGTAAGCGCGGCGAGTGCTTCGGGCGGTCTGTAATTTGGATTGGGAACAAGCGCTGCGGGAACAATCTCCGTTGCGGTTGCATTCCTGAGCTTGCCGCTCAGCACCGAAAGATCGTAGCGCGGCGCAGCGCATTGGGGGTTGCCGCTGAGAAGTGAATACTGGCCGGGTTGGTTTGCGAAAAAAGTCAGGCGCACGAGCCGTCTGTCGGCGCGCACGCTATCAATCGAAATTGGTGGGCTATCTTCATTTCGAATCAGCACCAACAACTCGCGTGTGTGGATTTGCGATTCGAGCGGAATCTCCAGGCGCGCTTCGTTTTTGCCGTTCACATTAAAGCGATAAATCACAGCGTCGGCGATGTTGCGCTCGCGAATGCCGTCGTCACCTACCTCGGGTACGGCGAGGGTAACAGCGCGTGTGAATACCGGTTCGTTACTCTCGATCCGCAGAGATCCCAAAGTCAGATTCGCTGCGCCAAGATTGAGAGCGACTCTCGTTGTGCCGGGACTTTCGTCGCGCGATTTGATTGTGACCGCGACCGTTTCGGCAGGAGCGGTTGTGCGCGCCTTGTGCAGGTGCGCTCCGGTGAAAGGCACCGGTGGCGCCCCCAGTTCGTCTATGGTGACGCGCAAAAATTGCCACGCGCCCTCAGGCACTGAAACGCGCAGTTTCGTTGCGCCGTTCGGCAACTGAAACAACGAATCCCCGCCGGCGAGTCTGATCCAAGTCCTTCCGTCATTCGATCCTTCGACGTCCGCAGCTTTCATGAAGCGCGTCGCTGGCGTTTCGAGGCTCACGCCAATGATCGGCGCGCTTGTTCCTGTTTTAAGAATTAGATGCAGCGCGCCGTTCTCGATGATGCTGCGAAATTCGGTTGGCCGTATCGTTGATTCCGGCTCCGGCAGCAATCGCTCGACGAGATAAGGGCCCTGGCTTCCTGTAGAATCGATAATGCGCAGGTCTTCAAGCCCGTGCTGCGCTGCATCCAGCGTTGCCGCCGGAACATTCACGCGCACGAGTCCCTTGGCTGGAACCTCGACCGCCTGCGTATTCCGCCATTCGTTAGGATCGAATGCCAGACACGTCTGCGCAGCGACTACGATCGTCAATGCGACAATGGCGCAGAAGTTATGGAGCGGGTGAGACCGCGGTATTCGCTTCATTGTTTTTCGTGGCTACGGCGAGAAACCGCTGATACAGAAACGACGCGACAATCGCGATTACGGCGACGGCGATGAACGCGCCGATCCGGTAGAGTTGATCAAGCTGAGAAAGATCGTGAAAGAACAGTTTCACGACTGTAATACCAAGCAATGCCAGGCCAGCGTAACGCGTCGCCGCGATTCGTTTTTGGATTCCGACAATGAGCAGCAGAAGAGCGAACAGCCCCCATGCGATGCTGTAGCTCATGTCGCGCGCGAAATTCCCTGAAAATTGAAACGTCAACGCAGCCACGCCTGGTGTGCTGAAGTAATCCGCGATCTCGATATTCACAGTGAAAAAGGCGAGCAGCGTGCCGAGTGTGTAAAGTAACGGCCGCACGTTGTGCCCGAGCACGCGATTGCGCGGCGGCGCCAGTAATCGCGCGGCGACGAACAGGCAAGCCGTCCCGATCCCGTATGTGTAAAGATACCAATTGAAAATCGGGGACACGGCGCGGGGATGATAACTGAGCACGGCTGGATTGAGCGCCAGGCGAACGAATACTACGATGAGCAAACCGACGCCGGCCAAACGCAGCCCGGGATGCGGCACCCGATGAAAGAGCCAGCACAGCGCTGCGCCTTCCAGCGCCCAACCCACTGTGATCCATTGGCGATCGAATTGGATCGGGAAAATCAGTGTGATAAAAAACAGCGCCGCGCCGCCGAAGAGCGCCAGTTGCGCGTTGCGTGCCTGGCTCGTGAGCGGTGTGCGTTTTAACAGCACGAACAATCCAAGTAACGCTGGCATCGCAAATGCCGCTGGCACCAGACCGGGAACTCCACTGGGGTACGCAGTGCGAACGAGCTGGTAGATGAGATAAAACTGCAATGGACCAGCAAGCGCTGCTGTCGCCCACGGGACGGTTTTTCCAGCAAACCGTTTATGGAAAACGAACGGAAAGATCGTGAACAGGGCATAAAACCCGAGATACCAAATCAGCGGCGGCGTTGCGCGAGTGGCGTCGAAATGTTCGAAATGCCACGTGTGCTCCAGCCCGAGCACGGAGACGAGCGCGACCGCCGGGAGCACATCAAGCGAAAAGATCTCGCTCATGCCGAGAAGCAAAATCACCAGCAACAAGCCCAGACCAAATATAGGCAACGGATTTGCCAGCGGTAACTGCAGCGCCACCATTATGAGCAGCAAAAACGGCAACGTCGCGGAGAGCGCGGGAAGTTGAACCGAGAGATTTGCCGGGTCGGTAATATTGCCGAACAGGTTTGGCGCGCGCGTTCCCGGCGCAATCAAACGGCGGCACGCGCAACTTACGGCAACGAAAAAGAAAATCGCGAAGCCGGCGAGTACGAGCAGCGCCGTCGGCAACCCAGTGAGCTCAGTCGGGATTCGTAGCAGCCACGCACCGACCGCGATGAATGTGAGCACGAGCACGGCGATGATGGGCAGCAGAGTCGCAGTCGCTATCGCCAGAACAATTGCGAGGACGTCGATGATTAACACGAACGGCCAGACCAGCAGTGAAAGCTCGGTGAGTCGGAAAATCGGTATCAGCACAAGCAGAAGGGCGAACGCAGGAAAGATGTGAGTCCACCGCGGAACCTCGATGTTGTGCAAACGTTGCAACGAGATCGGCGCTGCTGCATGAAACAGTGCGAAGACGAAATAGAATCCGAGCGCGGTATACATGTGACCGATAGTCAGGTAATTGCCCGTCCATGCGCCGAGAAAAGTAAATGCGGCGAGTCCTGCTAGGATTTGGGCAGCGCCGAGCTTTCTTCCGATCAGAATTAATGCCAGCAAGCCAAGGTCGATGACGAATAGATAGGTGAACAATAGCGCCGGCCGATGCGCGACCGCATGGAAACCAAGCAGGTAAAACGCCGAGAACATTGCGACCGCCGCGAGACCGATCGCGCACGCGGAAAGTGTGGTGTTCGCTTTATCGGTACGCTTTGCCCATGCGGCCGCGGCCAGGAACAGCGCCTGAAACCCAACAAACACCGCCATAAAGATCAGGACTCTGTTACCGGCGAAATATTTCTCCGGAACAAAGAACGCGCGGACCCATGCGAATTGCATCAGCGCCGTTCCAATCGCGCCCAGGATCGGCAGCGCATTCCAGCGTTGCCGTTGCGCCAGCGCGAGCAGACCGATATCGAGCAGCGCGATGTAACCGAAAAGTCCGAGCGGATTGTCCTGGTTCGTTGAGAGCAAAATGGGCGTGAGAAATCCACCGGCGATCCCGAGTACCGCGACGATGATGGCGTTCAACCGAACGGAAAGCAGAAACGCGACCGCTGTGATCAGCATCATTAACAGAAACGTTGGAATCAGACCAAAGAACGCGAAGTGATAGTAAGCTCGACAGGCAAAGGTGACTGCGTAAAGCACCAGGATGCCGGTCGCGCAGAGCGTTTGCGCAGTCACAGCGTTTTCTTTCCGTTTGAGAAGCAAACCGCCAACAACAAGAACGGCGCCGACGACGAACCCGATCGCAATCCGCAGCTCCGGCGGGATCAAATTGTGCTCGAACGAATATTTCACGAAAAACGCGATGCCGAGGAAAAGCGCGAGCCCGCCGATCCAGGCGAACAATTTCGCGCCCATGAATTGCTCCCAATCAATCGGCGGTTTGATCGCTCTAGCGATTTGCGGCGCGCTCGGCCCGAGAAGTTCTCGCGGGATTGGCGGCGGCTGCGGCGTTGCCGTGGATACGACCGGAACAGGTATCATCGGTGGAACGGCTTCTACTCTTGGCTGGGGCGCCGCCACTGCTACCTCGGATTGCGCAGCCGAAACCGTTTGCGGCCGCAAGTTGCGCAGTTCGTTTTCCAGGGATGACAATCGCTTCACGAGATCGTCAACGGCGTGTTTTGCGCGGTTCGCTTTCCATAGTGCGACAAACGGCAGAACGAGAATCGCGATGACAAAACCGATTATAAGAAAACCTAGAAATTCCATTGGTTGTTGGGGTTTGGCTGGATCACTCCGGCTGTGCGACAGAGGATAGCTGCTTTGCGTGGCGACTGTGAATTGATAAAAATGACGGATTTCATCGACCCTTTCGATCATGAACATTCATCATCTGGAGTTGTTCTAGTTCGTCGCGAAACACGGCGGCATCACAGCGGCGGTGCGCAATATTCCCTACGGCATTCAGCAGCCAGCCGTCAGCGGGCAAATTGCAAAGCTGGAGGAATCACTCGGCACGAAGCTTTTCCAGCGGCGTCCATTCGCGCTCTCGCCCACGGGCACGGAGCTCTTCGACTTCATCCGGCCGTTCTTCGAGAACATTGATGTTGTCGCCGAAAGGTTGCGCCAGAACAGTTCGCCGCAATTGCGCATCGCGGCTCCGGCGATCGTGCTGCACGATTATCTGCCGCAAATCTTGCAGCGCGTTCGCGCCGAGTTCCCGGCGTTCCGGCTTTATCTGCACGAAGCGACGCGCACTGATGCCGAACGATTGCTTTTGGCTCGCGATGTCGATCTCGCCATTATGCTAATCGACAAAAAATCGCGCGCCGGAATTCAGGTGCGACCGCTATTGGAACTGCCATTAATTCTGTTAGTGGACAAAAAGTCCAAGCTGACGCGTGCTGAAGAGTTATGGAAACGCGACAAAATCGAGGAAACTCTGGTGTGCTTTTCACGGAGCGATCCGGTTCATGCGTATTTTCAGCGCGGCCTTGAGCGGCTCGGCGTGGAATGGTTTTGCGGAATCGAAGTTACATCCGAGCGATTGATCCAGCACTACGTCGCCAGCGGTTACGGGATCGGTTTGACGGTCGCGGTGCCGGGCTTCAATCCACCGCCGCAACTGCGCGCACTTCCGTTGTCGGACTTCCCGCCGGTGGTCGTGGGTGTTGCATGGTCCGGCAAACTTCCCAACATCGCACGCCAACTACTGGCAGAACTCGACATCGAGGCAACGACGCAACGGGCGCGTATCGGAAAACGCGGATCGCGATCCGCGGCGACTTCTTTCAGTCGCGTTCGGCTTTGAGCATTTGCTTGATCTGCTCTCGCAACTCCGGCGTGTTCTGGTGCCCGTGCGCGGAGACGGCATGCTGCACCGCCGCGTCCAGCACTTCGTCTTCCGTGCCGGAAATTTTAATCGAACAATTCTTTTCGCTCGGGTAATCCCTGCAATCAATAGATTTTCTTTGCGCTGCCATCGGTGATTTCCAGTTTAGCTCAGCTCTTCTTTAGTTCCGCCAAATCCTTTAGCACTTGTTCGCTGTGCTCGGCTGGTTTGACACCGGTATACACCTTTACGATCTCGCCGTCGGGATTAATGATAAACGTGTTACGCGCGGCGAGCTTTTGTCCCTTGTAATCCATCACCGACCCATACTCGGTGGAGACCTTCGCGTCGGGATCCGCGAGTAATTTGAAATTGAGCCCTTCCTTCGCGCAAAAGTCTTTGTGCGATTGCGCTGTATCGACACTCACTCCGAGAATGACTGCGCCGGCATCACCATACATTGCGTTGTCGCGCTGGAAATTACGGGCTTCCAGCGTGCAACCACTGGTGAAATCTTTGGGATAGAAATAAAGGACCACCCATTTACCGCGGTAATCTTTGAGGCTTACCTGCGAACCGTCGCCGGTAGTGAGACTGAAATCCGGTGCGGGCTTTCTGACTTCGGGCTGCGTTTGAGATTCTGTTGCCGCCATGGATGTGAACGTCGCAAGACCCACGACGGCTGACAAGATCGTGTTTGTAATTCTCATGATTCACTGTTGAAGCGTAGACGCACCCAGTCAAGGGATGACAAGTCGGGCACCGGTCATTCGGTAAATTGACTTGCTCTCGGTGACGGCTTTTGAATGAATAAACGCCTAATGCA
>QHQV01000431.1 GCA_003219945.1 Verrucomicrobiota bacterium
AAAGGCTTCCGGAAGCTAGATCGACAACCGGCGTGCCAGTGATACCAGTGGGATTAAAACCTCCGCACGGGGTGATTGCGACGGGCGGACCAATATCGGTGCGTGACCAGATCGGGAGGCCTGTCGTGGCGTTGAGCGCGTAAACATTGTTCGATTCAGTAACCGCAATGATCATCGGCCCATTCGCGCCGCCCTCGATGTAAAGCGGTTGGGCGTAAACATTACCGGAGATCGTGCCGTCGAAGTCAAGATCGCGGACCAGATTGGCCGCGTTAACCAGCGTAAACGCCGGATCGATATAGTGGCCGTCGCGCGAAAGATTATTGTTTTTCTGCGTGACGTTGACCTGTGCACTCGCACGCGCAAAGAAACCGCACAGCGTGAATACCAGAATTGCGACAATCAAAATGAAACGCGTCATACGCCCGAAACGGCCCTCCCGCCCTCCTTCTACAACAGCACGCCCACTGTTTGTCAAGGTTTACGCGGCACAACCGCAGCGCAAAAGTAACGGCATCATCATCACGACGGCGCAATCGCCAGGTCGTCGCAGCAACCGCTCCCCAGACCTTCATTGCGTCTTGCGAAAATGGCGGGCTCTGCTACATACACGCGTTCAATTTTCTACCATCCGCTGATGGCTAAATACTGTTTGCTGTTGGCTTGCGCAGCCGCGTTCAGTTTCACATTTGCGCTGCGAGCCGAGCCTCCGGTTCAGCACGCGGAGGCAGCGCAACAGAAAACTCCAGCTCCTCCTAACGAACCGAAGATCACGTTCAATTCCGTGCACGTGGATGGACCTTATATCGCCATGACCTTTGACGATGGACCCAGCGCAGTCCTTACGCCGAAATTGCTCGATTTACTGGCCACCCACCACATCAAGGCAACATTCTTCGTTATCGGCGAAAACGTCGCGGAACATCCGGAGATCGTGGCGCGAGCCGCTCGCGAGGGACACGAGATCGCGAGCCACAGTTGGTCGCATCCCAATTTCGCCAAGATGTCGCAGGAAAGTGTTCGCAGCCAATTACAGCGGACCGATGATGCAATTAAGAGCGCCATTGGCAAAAGTCCCACCTTGCTGCGGCCGCCGTATGGATCGATTACCGAGCGCGAAAAACGATGGATCCACGACGAATTTGGATACGACATTGTCCTTTGGGACGTTGATCCGCTCGACTGGAAACGGCCCGGCCCGGCGGTAGTTCGTAATCGTATTCTCAAGGAAACCCGACCCGGTTCGATCGTGCTTTCCCATGACATTCATCCGGGTACCGTCGAGGCGATGCCATCTACCTTCGATGAGTTGGAGGCCAAGGGTTTCAAATTTGTCACCGTCTCGGAATTGCTGGCAATGGCGAGCCCAGTGACGCCGTATCCGAAGGCGGAGGCCGTTGGGAAGACCGCCGCGAAAGCCGCTCCACCCGCTGTGCCCGGATCGTCTCCAGGCGACTAACAAGGAATGACGGCTTCCGAGCCGTCACCTCTGAAATCGACAACTGCCCAAGCCGTCGCTCCTTAACAGACGGTTTCGTCGAACTGCGCTTACTTCTTTGCCGCGCCGCCACCGCCCGCGGCTACGCGCTGCTCGCTTTGGCGACGCGCAATTACGAAATGATTGTTATCGCCATAGCTTCGCCAGGGACCCGGAGGCACATCCCGAACTTCCACAAATTGCCAGTCGGTCACATCAGTGGGAGCCAGCCCGAGATAATCACGCACTGCAGGGGAAACATCCAATCCGGCCCCGTGGTTCAGATTCGGCTTCGGGCGCTCGGTGCCAAAAACATACTGGAAATGGTCGGTGCGAAACGGGCCGCAATCCTCCCATTGCGCGTAGCAGACGCGATTCCCTTTGCGAATGGCAATCCAACGATGCCGGCAGACCGACTGCCCCGGCCCGGTGTAGGATTGCTTGAACCACGGAATGACCAGCGGCGCTTCCGGCTTGAATTGCCCATGCGTGACATCGTTATAGGGCAGCGCGAAGTAGAAAGGATTCTGCCTCGGGACAAACGCGACTGGAATGTAATTCCGGCGCGCACTCGGGTCCGGGTTGTCCGTGCCGCCGTAATTCGATGTCCAATTAAAATCCCACGAACTCTTGTAGTTAGGTACCGGGTTGTTTCCGCTGGCTTGTTCCCCCACCCAGAACACCGTGGTGACGATATTCATTTTCCAAAGGTAACGTTGGACCGCTGGGCGGGAACTGGTCGGGATAAGGACCTGCGGTTCCACTTTCAGCAACGCCTGCTCTCGCAGCTTCATGGCGTACTTCGCGAAATCCCCCGCCGTCGCGTAGGGGGAAGGCGATTGTTCGTCCCCGAAGACTTTCGGGGCGCCAGCAATCGCCAGACTCAGACAGGCCGCAAGAAGTCTCGTCATTCCAAACGCCGCAATCCTCTAACTGATTCCCGCTTTTAGGCAAGCCGAATCTTCCGGTGGAATGGATCCAGACCAAGCTTCAGAATTCAGGATTTCCGGTTCGGCTAAAAGCGGGTTTACTGGTTTTCGACGAGCGTTTGTCGTTCTGATTTAGCCATTTCGATGTGCGCGCTCACCTTCTCGATCCGCGCTTCCTGCTCGTTCAACCATGCGACTAGAGCTTCGGTTGCCTTCCGTTGTTCGCCATCATGATGTTCAGGCCGGCTGTAAAGCCCAATGCAATATTACCGAAACCCGTCATGATGTTCGCGAGTGCACATTTACCCACAGCTGGGTTACCGTCGCCGCTAGTGTTGTTTTGCAGCGCATGGGTCCGATGGCCCTGTTGTTGCTGCCTTCGGTGTTGAAATACAGCGCGCTACGAGCCATCGCTGCGTTCGTGTTGCCCTGGGCATCGAGACCGATCGCACTAACGCCAGTTGCCGTGTTGTCCGCCGTTGTACACGGAATCGGTGATCCCGGGGGCGCGGCAACGCTTGCTCACGACAGGGACCGTGCATCGACAATGCCGGCTACAGATGGGGGCAGGATTACCTGCGTTACTTCAGGCCAACCGAGTGTTGTCGATCAAACGAGTCTTGCCGAAAAATACCGCCAATAGGAGCACCGAGTTCGTGCTAACCACCTCAACCGGCTTCAACGTTTCTGCATCGGCGACCTCTACGTAATCGATTCGTGCTTGGGCGGATTCGTTGATAACTTTCTGCGCAAGCCCAATGACATCGTTGGCAGATTTTTTTCCGGCATTTTTGGCCGCCAGCAGCGCTTTGTGCAGGACCATGGCCTGCTTCCTTTCTTCAGGGTTCAAATACTGGTTGCGCGAGCTGCATGCCAGGCCGTCTTCTTCTCGGACAGTCGGAACGGCGATCATGTCGATCTTGAAATTGAGATCGCGCACCATCCGTCGAATCACCGCCAGTTGCTGAAAATCCTTCTCGCCGAAAACGGCGGCATCAGGCGCGAGAATGTTGAACAGCTTCGCCACCACTGTGCAAACCCCGCGGAAGTGTCCGGGACGCGATTTGCCTTCCAGTGTGCTCGACAACGATGTCTCTTCCACGAATGTCGAGCGGTCGGCTTCGTACACCTCGTCGCGTAACGGACGAAATAGAAGATCGACGCCCGCATTGCGACAGAATTCTTCGTCTGCTTTTTCCGGACGCGGATATCGCTCGTAATCACTCCCCGGCTCAAACTGAAGCGGATTAACAAAAATGCTGACCGCCACCTCGCCATCGCGGCCGGCATGTTCCCGCGCAATGCGGATCAACTCGCTGTGCGCCTTGTGCAATGCGCCCATCGTCGGCACGAGCACACGCGGTTTTGCATGCGGCTGGGCCTGTGCGTCTGCGATGGTAGTAACAATTTTCACACGGCAACATCAAATCGCTAGTCGCCCCGGAATCAAGAATCAATCACCACGAGAAAGCGGTGCAGCAGCACCGCACTCCAAAACGCAAGCGTGTATGAAAGGCGGTCACGATAACGGCCACGTTTTGAATGCGGCAGTCCTCTACCGCTTTACACTAAATCAACGCATTCGAGGAATCAAAACACCAGGATAAAGAGGCCGGTGATCATCAGCGCGAGCATCCAGACGAAATCGATGTTGAACCAGGCGCGGCGCAATATCGCTACGCCGAGTTTTTCGTAAACCACAATCGCGACTAACGCTGTGGTTACGAGATACCCCAATGTGTGGACTCCGACCGCTGCGATGAGCAGAGAAGGCGCGCTGAAATTCGCGAATGCCCACGCGTGCCCTTGGTGAGCGTCGTGGGGATGCGACCCTGCCGCAGGCGGCGATGGCAGAAAAAACGGGACGAGCATCAACCCTGCGCCATGCGCTGATGCCATGACAAAGGACCAGAGAGTCAAATCGCCAAAACCGACTCGCATTCCAACCCACTTTGGATGCCGCGAACGCAACACGCGATAAAAGCCGAAGGCAAACAGGATCGCGGCAGCAGCAATTTTTAGAGCTGGAGGTGGAACGCTAACGCGGGCCACAAGAACCGCGGCAATGATGATCCCAATAGAAAGCGCGTGCCCCAGCACCATTGGAGGCAACGCGCGGAAGACAGCTGCGCGCTTTTGCTCCTGCAATCCCAGCGCCACGGCAAACAGCCAGCCCATGGCAGGATTAATCCCGTGAAACATGCCCAG
>QHQV01000432.1 GCA_003219945.1 Verrucomicrobiota bacterium
ATTTTTTTCATTTTTCCTGTGTTCTTCATCAACTTCCGCATCTGATCAAAGCGCCGCAGCAAATCGTTTACCTCCGTGACGCTGGAACCGCTGCCGCGCGCGATGCGTTGGCGCCGCCGGGCATTCAGAATGTCGGGGCGCGTCCGCTCTTCTCTTGTCATCGAAAGCACGATCGCTTCCGTGCGCTTGAGCTGCTTCTCGTCAATAGAGCCCTGCAGGTTACTCATTCCGGGTAACATGCCAAGGATATTCTCCAGCGGCCCCATGCGGCGCATCATCTTGAACTGCGCCAGGAAATCATTGAAATCGAATGAAGCGGTGCGGAGTTTCCGTTCAAGCCTGGCAGCATCTTCCAACTCGACCGCTTCAGCAGCCTTTTCGACCAGACTGACGACGTCGCCCATTCCAAGAATCCGTCCGGCGAGCCGCTCCGGAATGAAAAGCTCAAACTGGTCGAGCTTTTCACCTGTGCCTGCAAATTTGATCGGTCGGTGCGTGACCTCTCGCATGGACAATGCCGCGCCCCCGCGGGCGTCGCCATCAAGCTTCGTCAAAATAATTCCTGTGATAGACAAAGCAGCGTCAAAGCCGCTCGCCACGCTGACGGCTTGTTGCCCGGTCGCGGCATCGACAACGAGCAGGATTTCTTGCGGCTGCAAAAATTCTTTGAGCGCTTTCAGTTCATCCATGAGCGCGTCGTCGATTTCCTGTCGCCCCGCCGTATCGAAGATCTGCACACTCGGCGCGCCCGGCGGTCGCGCCCTACCAAGCGCCGCCGTCGCAACGGCTTGCACGTTCTTTTCACCTCGTTCGGGAACATGAATCGGTACCTCGATCTGTTTCCCAAGCGTTGCGAGTTGTTGGATCGCCGCGGGCCGTTGCAAATCGCAGGCTACGAGCGATGGGATGCGACCTTGTTTCTTCAACAGCAGCGCCAGCTTGGCAGCCGAGGTTGTTTTGCCCGAGCCGTTAAGCCCGACGATCAAGATGCGTGTTTCAGCTTCCAGGCGAAGCGGCTCCGTGTCGCCGCCAAGGAGCACCGTCAGTTCATCGTGAAAAATTTTTACGATCTGCTGACCCGGCGTAATGCTGCGAAGCACACTTTCGCCGAGCGCTTTCTCTTTTACGCGAGCAATGAATTTTCTGGCGACCTGAAAATCAACATCCGCTTCGAGCAGCGCCATCCGAACCTGGCGCAATGCAGCGTCGACATTCGATTCGCTGATAATGCCGTGTCCACGGAGGTCTTTGAAAATCTCCTGAAGTTTATCGCTAAGTTGCGGAAACATGAATACGGGTGCCCCCCAATAGCGCCGTGGCGATCGGAGCCGTCGCTCGTTGGGCTTGCGATTACTTTTTAGCCGCTGCCGCGGGTGAGCTTGCGGCCGTAGCTGGCCCTTCTTCGATTCCGAAGGTCCAATGTGTTTCCACTTTTTTACCCGCGGATTTAGCGCTCACGATTACGGTGCACGATTTGTCGCGTAGTTTTTGTGGGACCTGATACGACACCATGCCGGTTTTGGGATCAAAGTTCGCCGGAACAAGGCCAAGTCCGCTCACCCGCATTTGCACACTGCCAGGCTCGATCGGCCCGATGCTGCTAAGGTTCGCTTTGATAAGCGGCGTTGCAGTGCGCACAGTGTCGCCGTCTGCCGGTTGTGTCGTTAGATCTTTCGCACCGACTTCGGCTACAGCCGTGCCGCCTCCGCTGGAGGCGCCGATCATGTTGACGGCATCTGCAAAGACTTTCGGCTTGTTCGCTTCAATCGCGTAACGTCCGATGGAATCCAGCGGAGAAGTAAACGTGATCGGCTGCCCATAAACGGTAAACATGGCTTCATAACCGGCGTTTCGCGCGAGCTCCTTCACATGCTCGTTGTAATTTCCGAACGGCACAGCAAAGCAGTTCACCTTAATCCCGAGCCGCTGTTCCAGCAGTTCCTTGGAACTTACGACTTCGTTTTGGACCCATTTTTCGTAATCGGCCCCGGTCAGCTTCTTTTTGGAGCGTTTGCCGCCGGGCTCAATCACCAGCACGGTGTGCCCTTCGCGCAGGTCTTGGTGCGTTGCCGTATGGGCCTGAATATCGACACCGTTGTCGCGCAGGTCGGCGAGCTGTTCCCAAGTGATCGCTTCTCCTCCCCCGAGTGCGCCTCCGCGCACGCCTTCGGTATAGATGAACAATGTGAATGGATAGCCGAATTTTTTCATCATCGGCCACGCCACTTCGTATTGCGATTTCCAACCATCATCAAAAGTAATTACGGCGCAACGCGGCGGTATGTTTTTTTCGCCCCGCTTCCACGCAAGCAAATCCTGCATCGAAATCACGGTGATACCCTTATCTTTCAATTCTTTCATCTGCGCTTCAAAGACAGCGGGCGTAATCTCCGTACCCGGGTAGCGGATCTTGTCGACAAGCCGATGGTAACAAAAGATAAGGACTTGAGCGGTTTGATCGACGACTGGCTTCTTGACCTTGGGAGTTGCAGCCACCGCCGGAGCCGCCGTCGCAGGGGCAGCGCTGCCTGAAGGTTGCGATTTTTCCGTAACAGCTTGTTGCTTTTTGCACATCGAAAAATTCAGTGCCAGCAGTAATGGAAGGAATGCGAATCGGATCGTCATAGGAGTGTTAAGGGATTGAGCGTAGTGGCGCAAAACACAAGTGTATTTTATACGCGATATTGGAAACATGCGAATCGTTGACAGGATCCAGGTCCACTCGTTCAAGCTTCAGCAAAACATTTTGATGGAGCGCCGGTTTTTGCTATTAGATGAGAATGCCGCGTCGGGTCACTCGCATCATCACACTCGCGTTTGTCGCGTTATTAGCGGCATGCAGCACGGTCGGAAATCACGGCGTCAAAAACACGAGCAAAACGTTTACCACTGTAGTCGTGGATGCCGGACACGGCGGGAAAGATAGCGGTGCGTATCGCCGCTACGGACCACCGGAAAAGCTGGTCGCTCTCGATGTAGCGCAACGTCTCGGGAAGAAATTGCGCGAGTCACAGATAAAAACCGTCATGACTCGAGATTCAGACGTGTTTATCCCCCTCAATGATCGCGTTGCGATAGAGAATAAGCAGAAAAGCGCAGTCTTCGTCAGCATCCATTTCAACGACTCACGTAAGCGACGAGTCCACGGATTCGAGACCTATTATCATTCCGGTGCGTCGTTCGATCTTGCGAATGGAATCCAGCAGAAACTCATGAGCATCCCGAATTCCGCAAACGGCGGAGTTCACACGGCGAACTT
Organism: Verrucomicrobiota bacterium; assembly: GCA_003219945.1. Lineage (GTDB taxonomy): Bacteria > Verrucomicrobiota > Verrucomicrobiia > Chthoniobacterales > UBA10450 > Udaeobacter. Next base: position 3,260 of record QHQV01000432.1, read on the forward strand.
TCGCGTGCTGCGGCTTGCGAGCTGTCCCGCGGTTCTCGTGGAATGCGGGTACCTGAGCAACCGCTCTGAGGGCAATCAGGCGCGTGACTCGGAATATCGCGAATTACTCGCGGACAGAATTGCCGAAGCGATCGTCGAACAGCGGTATGGCTCAGGAGTTTATCGGTCGTCTCCTCAAATCGCCGCTCAATTACGGCCGCCGGCGGAACCTGCCAGTCTCGCGCCTGCTGGCTCGCGGTAGGGCCTTCGGCAGCGAATACTAAAATTCCTTTCCGCGTTTTTCGGGACCAACGGCGGCGAGGAAAATTAAAAGGATGAAAATCACCAGCGTGAAAAGGCTGAGCGCCTTCGCGTAATCGGGATGCCCGCTGGTATCGCGGAAATGATAAGCTAACTGGGCCTCCACAACGGCTGTGTTCGCCGCGAACAGATTTCCCAGTTGATAGGCGAATCCCGGAAACGTTCCGCGCACAGCGTCGGGCGACAACTCATTCAGATGCACCGGCACAATTCCCCATGCGCCTTGCACCATGAATTGCATCGCGAATCCGCCGATCACCAGGAGCGTGTATCCGGGCGAAAACACCCACAGGGGAATCAGTACGATTCCAAGTACACAGCAAAGGACAATGGACCGACGTCGCCCCCATTTTTGCGAGAGATGGCCGACTATCGTTCCACCGCAGATTGCCCCGAAAGCGTAAATGATTCCGGTCGTCGCCTTTTGTGTCACACCATAGTGACGCTGTTCGCCGAGAAATGTTTGATACATGTCCTGCGTGCCGTGCGACATTGCGTTAAACGCGGTCATCAATAAAATCACGTAAAGAAAAAGCGCCCAGTGGCGTTTGAGCACAAAAAGGACTTGCTTCCAAAAATCGCCCATCGCGTGCTGCTGGCGCAACCAGACAGGCGATTCAGGGACACGCGCACGAATGTAAAGCACAAGTAACGCCGGAAGCGCGCCTGCGACGAAGAGACCGCGCCAGCCGAAGAGCGGAAACACGAGCCAATAAACAACCGCTGCCAAGAGATAACCGAAAGCGTACCCTTGCTGCAAAACGCCCGAGAACAGTCCGCGCGCTTGAGTTGGCAATGTTTCCATTGCCAGCGACGCGCCCAATCCCCATTCGCCGCCCATGCCGATCCCGTAAAGAGCGCGAAAAATCAGTAGCGCAGTGTAATTC
>QHQV01000433.1:0-633 GCA_003219945.1 Verrucomicrobiota bacterium
ATGTCAGCGCTCGATCTTCAGGCTGCCACGGGCTTGCTGGCCATCGTTGTTCTGCTGGTCATCATGAACTGGTTCTTTCACAAAATTTACTGGGGCGGTTGGATTCGCGCCCACAATCGCCGGCGCAAAGCCTTGCTCGAAAACGCGCGCACAGCGGAAATTTCACAGAAACGTCTTTGGTGGGGCTTAATCTTGCTTGGGTTCACCTCGCTGTATCGGGAAGGCTTTGAAGTCGTGCTTTTCTTGCAGAGCTATAATTTGCGATTGGGCGGCGGGGTTGTCCTGAAGGGCGCAATGTTAGGCCTTGTGCTGACGGGCATGGTGGCCGTGCTCACATTTTTTCTTCAGCAGCGTCTCCCATATCGGAAAATGCTAATCACTACCGGCATTCTGCTAGGCGTAGTGCTGCTGGTGATGGTCGGCGAGCAGGCTCAGGAAATGCAGCTCGCACATTGGATTCCCACTACGCGGATCGCATTTTTCGAATCATACATCCCGGGATGGATGGGACTTTGGTTCGCCGTCTTTCCAACAGTCGAAACGCTCGTAGCACAACTGATCGCAGCAGTGCTCGTGATCGGGTCGTATTTTGCAGCAAAGCGATTTGGCGGTGGTCCCGGCGGCGCCGCCGTC
>QHQV01000433.1:699-1338 GCA_003219945.1 Verrucomicrobiota bacterium
GCGGTACTTACATGTTCAGTGCGTCGCGCAGATGCGAAACGAGACGTTTACTGAATTCGACCGAATCCCCCGCAGACAAATGCGACCATTCGGGACATTTAAACCCAGAGAGCTCGGGAAAATCAGAGTAATAAATTCCGGGGGCACCGGTCATTTTCAAAAGCGGGTCCCAAGTTTCTTCCCGCGGCGTGATCCGATCTTCGAGTTCTTTCAGACCACCGGTGGATGGAAACCGAATGAAAACAATCTTTCCACCGCGTGATCGGATTTTTTCCACGGCAGCGGTGACATCAGCAAAACGTTTTTGGATGTCTTCATTCATTTTCGCAAAGAAAACATCTTTCGGGATGTAAGTTGGAGGCGCTGGCGGTGTGAAGAGCGGAATCCAGATTTGTTGGACCTTTTTCGCTAATTCGCTCCCCGGTTCAGCACATTTCTCCCACATTCGGGCGCGACGCTCCCGATCTTCAGTTTGAAAGTAGGGCGGAAAACGCGGTGGCACTAACGCACCCGGACGATTCGGAATCGGCAATTGTTTCAAAAGCGCTTCGAGACTCAAATCATCCGGCTTCAAAAACGCGACATGCTCTTCCAGTGGCATCCCAAGATATTCGCTGGCACGCTGAGCGGGCGTTTGAT
>QHQV01000434.1 GCA_003219945.1 Verrucomicrobiota bacterium
TGTGAAACCGCTTTATTCCTTTCTCAGCGCGATCCATCGGCGGAGAACCGGGCGGTGCAAAAAACAAATGCGGGACAACGCTACAAATAATTGTGCCGTGAAAGTTTTTGTCCTCCGCCAGGTCAGCGAGCGCAGGTAAAACTGTCGAGCCAGCCATCGCGAGTTGGATCGGTCGTTTGCCTAAACCCTTTTGGAATTCATCCAGGTCGACATCGAACCAGGCGCGCGAATCGCCAATGATGACGAGGGATTCCGGCTCAACAATTCGGCGTCTCATCGTCCAAAGATCTTCGTTATCGTTGAGCGTCGGTGCATAGCCGAGCGAGCGGCAGTACAATTCCCACGCCGCGGTCGCAACGATGACAACGATGGTGACAACAACGGCGATTCCCCGCCAGGGCGCGGTCGGAATCGGCCGCTCAAATTCCAGAGGCGGACCGCCGTGAATTTGTTCCTCCCGCGAGGGTTTGCGGAAGAACAAACGCGGCAGTCGCAGGCGTTCTTTAAAATTGGAAATAGATGAACGCATTACTGCTTCCTTGAGTGACAATGATGGCACATATCATCGCGGACCCGATGGCCGCGACCGTCCAGGGCGGCAAACGCATCACCGCCGTCTCAAATGTGTTATCGCGCATGGCCCAATGCATCGCGATCAAGGCCGCGGTGACGCATCCAATTTGCGATAATTCACGCGTGGAAAGAATCGCGTCGCCGTGTGGATGTTGGCCGAACATCCCACCGAGCATTCGGCTCGCGATCATGAAATCGGACGCGCGGAAAAACACCCACGCAACGCAAACTGCCGCGTAAGTGGCGAATCCGGCGAGGACGCGAACAGGTAACGTGCTCGCCCACGGTTTGTGTTCGAACCAAACGCGAAAGATGCGTTCGATCACCAAATAAGAGCCGTGCAGCAGACCCCAGACAACAAAAGTCCAGGCTGCGCCGTGCCAAAGACCACCGAGGAACATAACGATGACAAGATTAAGCGCCGCACGGAATGGTCTGACCTGATTGCCACCAAGCGGAATGTAAAGGTAATCGCGAAGGAAAGTGGAAAGCGAAATGTGCCACCGCCGCCAAAAATCCGAGAAGCCGATCGCGGCATAAGGGAAACGAAAGTTGTCCTTGAGATGGAAATCGAGGGTTAAGGCTGCGCCAATTGCGCAGAGGGAATAGCCGGCGAAATCGAAAAAGATTTGCCCCGCAAATGCGAGCACGCCGGCCCACGAGTCGAGCGCAACCAGCGGTCCGGGATAACCGAACACGCGATCGGCGCAGCCGGAGAGAAGGGTATCGGCAAGAACAATTTTCTGAAAGAGTCCCAGAGTCATCAGCGCCAGTCCCCAGAGAAATTGGCCGTTTTTTAAACGCGGAGGATGGAGAAGCTGCGGGAGAAAGTCACCAGCGCGTACGATCGGACCGGCAATCAACTGCGGGAAGAAAGAGACGGGGAGAATGAAGTCACGCAAAGACTTCGTCGGTTGCAGCACGCCCCGATAAATATCGAGGGTGTAGGAAAGTGAATGGAAAGTGTAAAAGGAAATTCCGACCGGAAGCAAAATGTCCAGATGCGGCGGTTCATAAATGATCCCCACTCGCGCGAGCAGCCACTGAAAATTTTGGAGCAGAAAGTTTCCGTATTTGAAAAAACCCAGCATGCTCAGATTCGGATTAGCTTCACTGCTTGGCGTGACATCTCTGGGATTCTGGCGTTTGCTTTAAGGAATTCGGCTCTCATAGACTGCCGCTACGACAATGAACCAATCCGTCGAAGAAAGAATCGACCGGCTGCAGGCCGGCGGGATCATCGACATGCATTTCGATTTACCGATGGATCTTTACGAGAAGCGCGAGCGCCGAGATGTTCTCGGAACAGAATTTTTGCCCGAATTCAAAGCCGGGAATGTTGCCGTTGTCGGCGCGGCGATTTACATCGAGGACCGCTATTTGCCTCAGAACGGGTTGCGCGTCGCGCTCGATCAAGTTGCACGCCTCTATGCAGAAACAGCAGTTTCGGGCCGCTTCGCGATTTGCAAAAATTATCTCGAAATTCAGGCGGCGGCAGAAACGGGCAAGATCGCGTTTCTCATCACGATGGAGGGCGTCGAGCCGCTGGGTACCGATTTAAATCAATTGCGCGTTTTTTACGAACTCGGTGTGCGCTCAATCGGGCTTACACACGCTCGAAGCAATGCGGCGGGGCACGGCGGAGTTTTCGCAGCGAGCGGGTCGCCTCGGGATGGTCTCTCCGCGTTTGGTCGCGAAGTCGTGCGTGAATGCGAGGCACTCGGCGTGATTGTTGATCTTGCGCACATCAATCCAGCAGGGTTCGAAGAGATTCTCTCGATTACAATAAAGCCGCCCATCGTGTCGCACACGAACGTTCGCCGGTACTACGACATCGAGCGCAACATTAGCGATGAACAGATCAGGAAGATCGGTGCACGGCGCGGAGTAATCGGTATCAACTCCATCCTCGTGAGCCCGCGAGAAGAGGAAAGCACGCTCGACCACTACGTCGATCAGATCGAGCACATCGCCAATTTGATCGGGATCGACAGCGTCGGGATCGGATTCGATTTTTTTGAGTTCATTTACCGCCACTGGCCGGAGTCGAGACAAAAGGAGCTAGCTGCAAAATTTATAACACCGCACTTCATTCCTGACCTAACGAACCATTCGCATGCCCACAATTTCACCCGTAGATTGATCGAACGCGGATTCAGCGACGCTGACATCGAAAAGATTCTGCGAGGAAATTGGCTGCGGATTTTTAAAGAGCTGCTTTAGCCAGCACCTCATCGAGCTGGAACAGAGATGTTGTAAGTGATCAACGCACAAATGATCGCCATTCCAATCATCGCAATGATAAATATTGCGTCGGCGACCTTTTCCAGCCGATGCATTCGATGCACCGACCGTGAACGCAGGGCCCAGTAAGAAAGCAGACAGGAAATCAGAAAGAGCAGCGCGTCTCCAGCCAGAAGATCATCTGCCACCGTGTCCGCACGTCCAAGTGTAATCACCACACGAATGA
>QHQV01000435.1 GCA_003219945.1 Verrucomicrobiota bacterium
CCGAAAAACTCTTGGATTCCATGTTTAGGACGAGATTTTCGCCCATGACCCCGAGGCCGATCAGGCCAATATCACATTGATTCATGTCTATTTTGGTATCTCCTTTTGTGGCTGCTCGACGCGGACAGAGTCACTGTAGCGAGTAGTTTAAGCATATGGCAAACGTCGTTTGTGAAATTTCGGTTACACAGGCGCCGCTCGGAGCGCGGGTGAACGACATCGCCGGCGCTGGCGCGGTTGTTGATTTCTGGGGCGTAGTTCGACCAATCGAGGATGGCCGCGAAATTGAGGGAATCGATTACGAGGCGCATCGTGAAATGGCCGAGCATCAGTTGAAACGAATTGCCGAACAGGCCGAAGAGCGATTTAGGCTTAAGCTCGTTATCGTGCATCACCGGATTGGCTTTGTCGCAGTTGGTGAAGCATCCCTTTTTCTGAGAGTGGCGAGTCCGCATCGGAGCGAAGGCTTCCGAGCAAGCCAATGGATTGTGGACGAGTTGAAGAAGAAAGTGCCGATTTGGAAACGACCGCGGTTCAGAGCTGCAGCCGCGATCGCTGATGCCGGATCTTGCAGTGACGGTTCCAAACGTGCGACACGAGGACCGGGATCGGCGATCCCGGCTACAGTATGAATTGGGCGAACCGACTTACTCTGAGCCGGCTGGCGTTGACGGTGCTCTTTGTAGTGTTGCTCAGTTCATCCTGGCATTATGCGCGCACCGCCGCGCTCTTTATTTTTCTGATCGCCGGTCTCACCGATTTCATTGATGGCGAGATCGCGCGACGTTACGGGGTCATCACAAACTTCGGCAAATTGATGGATCCGCTGGTTGACAAAATCATGGTGGCGGCGGCTTTCATTTCGCTTGTTCCTTTGAAAGCAGTGCCGGCATGGGCGGCAACAACCGTTGTGGCGCGCGATTTTCTGATCACGGGTCTGCGGCTCATGGCCAGCGCCAAGGGACGAATTCTTCCAGCAGAAAGCCTAGGCAAACAAAAGACGTCGTGGCAGATCGTTACCATCATTTTTTTTCTCGCCCTCCTGTCGATTGCGGAACTGCATCACGCGAATGAGACGCCCACGTGGTGGCTGCGGGCATGGGGTGAAGCCGGCCCCGTGTTAATCTGGATTACGGTTGCCCTGACCATCTATTCGGGGTTTGGCTATGCCTGGCGAAATCGCGAGTTGCTAGCGCCGGATCAGTAGCGCAGTGACGAAATCATAACTTGCCTGGGAACTCCTGCTACGAAGCGTCTGCGAGATGTTCTTTATCGCTCCAAAGACGCGACTTTGGCTTTGACCGCGCGGGTGGCGATCAACAAAAGCTGCGCTCGATTGGAGAAATGACTGAGCTTTCTATCGACACAAAAAACAAGCGAATCTGCCTCCGACTTGAATTGCTCGGGGAAACCGAACCGGTCGACGTCGACATTTTGCGCTACAGTTTGAAAAGAGAAAGGCGATATGACTTACATGACCGTTGAGGACGCGACCTCGTCGCGCGAATGGCTAACGGTTGCACTGCGTGAGTTCGTTGTCGGCCAAGATTTTACTATTCCCGCCAAAGCTGGCGCCGTTCTGAAATTATTGACGTGAACGCTGATACATGACCAAACCTCAGAAGCGTTGAGATTTCGATCGGAATTAGCGGGCGCGGGACTACGCTAACGTGCCGCTGTTTCCCACGTCATGAACGCATCGAGCGTTCTTCGAGTCTTATCTGTCACCAGTTCTACTACATGTGCATCATCGACCAAGCCGAGAAACGGAGTGTTGTCCGGAATCAAATCGAATGGATCCACGAGATAGTTCAAGGCTGCAATGATCCACACGAGCGCGTCATCGGAAATTTGATCGTATTCCCCCCGATGGTAGGCGCGAATTAAACGCAGCATCGTTTGAAGGTAAGCCCAATTCTGTTTAAACGGCTTCTTTGAGATGGCCGCTGCTTTCTTCGCCGCACTGTCGAAAACCGCCTGTAAACTTTCGGGATCGCCCGCGCAGGCTTTGGCATCCGTTAACGCTCTGGAAAACGCTTCGCTACGCAGAGCAGCTTCCTCAGAACCCGCGCCGACGCGGCGAGTCAGACTCCGGCGACACGTTCGCAAGGCTTCCATCAATTCGCGAGCTGACGCGGGCCGCTTTCCCGGATCAATCGCCAGTGTAGAACGGAGCAATTTTACCAGCGGTTCAGGAACTTTTCTGGCGATCAATTGCGCGACCGGCAACCCATCGTGCGCTTTACGATCGCGAATCTCTTCCAATGTCTTGCCGGGATGTGGTGCCAAACCCGTGAGCGCAAACCAGAGCGTACCGCCCAGCGCATAAATGTCGGAGCGCGCATCCACCCGGTCGCCTCCAAATTGCTCAGGGCTGGCGAAAGTCGGTGTGCCAACAAATTCTCCGTGCGTCAGATCCATGTCTCCCCCGGCATCGGTAATTGCCTTCGCCAAGCCGAAATCGATGACTTTCACCTCCAAGTCGCTCGTCAGCATTATATTGCTCGGTTTCAGATCGCGATGAATCAACCCGTGGGCCGCCGCAGCCACTAACGCCCGCGCAATTTGAATGGCAATTTTCAAAGCGTCCTTTGCGTTAAGCGGACCATCCCTGCGCACGCGCGAGGCCAAGGTTTCGCCTTCAATTAGTTCCATCGCGTAATAGCAGTGAGTGGCATCCGGCAAAGTACCAAACTGGAAAACGGCAGCCACATTCGGGTGGCGTAGGGCAGCCGCGGCGCGCGCCTCACGCAGAAAACGATCACGCACAGCTTGTGATCCACGTGCTGCCGGAGGCACCTCGATTACTTTGAGCGCTACGCGCCTGCGTAACACCTTGTCCGCAGCAAGGTAGGTCACGCCAATTGCACCGTGACCGAGTTCCCAGTAGGAACCATCTGCGCGGCGTTCGACTTCAAAATCGCCAAACGCCAAGATAGCCGCTTTAGCGTCGGCGACTATTTCCTCTAGACCCGTGCGCAGCAGACAAGCCAGGCAGTCGCCTTTTGCGTTCAACGGCTTGCCGCAGATCGAGCAGGCCCCGACGGGTGATGCCAGCGGTTTTCCCATGGCGCGCGTTCCTTACATCTCCGTTAACACGTGGAGTAACTCGCGCAACTCTTGATCTACCTGCTTTTCGCTATTCACCGTTCGGCGCACCTCAGTGCGCAATGCTTCCCGATATCGTGCCCGAAGACGGGTGACATGACTACGAAGCGTTGACTCGGTTATCCCCAACCGATCCGTCAGCTCAGCGTAAGTTGGCGGCGGCTCCGCGCCACCGGCGATAAATATCCTCAATTCTCTGAAGAGCTGCTCCTTGGCGTCACGTTTATAATCTGCCGAGAGCCGTTCCAATGCAGCGGCAACCAATGCCTCGGCCCAGCTTCGATCGAAGAGCCGATCTTCGTTTCTCATGCCGCTGTGGGTTTGAAAAAGCGACTCTGCCTCTTGAACCTGTTCTTCATGCAGCGGCAGAAAAATCTGTGCACCGCCGCGCTTAAGAGTTCGCTCTTTGTCGGCAACGTCCGCGAGAAAATTCTTCAGGGAGGCGAGGAGAAATGAACGGAACCTGCCTTTCCGTCGATCGACGCGGGCATAAACTTTATGTTCGAGCACGTGGGCGAAAAAACTCTGCGTGAGATCCTGAGCGTCGTGCATAGTATGTCCGCGACTGCGTACGAAGCCGTAAAGCGGCGCCCAATAGACTTGGCAAAGTTCCGCCAGCGCAGCACCAGCCATTTCCGGTTCGGCCTGGCTTCGACCTGCCGCGAGCACGACGCTCCAGTGCGTAGAAGGAAACACTTCGCTCCGACCCTCGCCGTTATCTGCGCGAGCATTCAAGTTAACGGCTTCTTTCAAGATTCCAGAAAACAAGCCGCAGACGACAGAAATCTAAATTTC
>QHQV01000436.1 GCA_003219945.1 Verrucomicrobiota bacterium
TCGGAAAGCCGAGCAGGCTCATCGTCTCCTGCCGGTGCACGAGAAGAACGACGCGCGATTTTCGTTCGCGCTCGATCAGAGCAATCATGCGTTTGCGCGACGCTTCCAACAATTTCTGTTTGATGATCGGCTGCAGAGCCGAGAGCATGAAAAACAGCCAGAAAATATCCATTTTCATTCTCCTTTCGCTTAACGAGGTCGCGGTTCCCACGCCCATTCGAACCCATATTCATCCGGCTGCCATTGGCGACGCCGGCGCACAAACAATCGACAAAGCAGCATCCCACTCACAAACCCACCTACGTGCGCCCACCACGCGATGCCGCCAACCTGCTCCGGACCGGCCAACGCCGCTGTGCCGCTAAACAGATTAATGAAGAACCAAAGGACAAGATAAAGTACGGCTGGAACCTCGAAAAAGAACGGGAAAAAGAAGATTGGAAACAGAACAATGAGTCGCGCCGTCGGAAAAAACATCAGATACGCACCGAGCACGCCCGCGATCGCGCCCGAGGCGCCTACCGATGGAAGCGTCGAATACGGATTTGTCAGCAACTGCGTGAGGCCAGCGATGCTGCCGCAAACCAGATAGAAAATCGCAAATCGGACCGATCCCATCCGGTCTTCGACGTTGTCGCCGAAAATCCAGAGCGTCCACATGTTGGCTATGATGTGGAGCCAGCCGCCGTGCAGAAATTGGTACGTGAGGATCGTCCAGTAGCCATCTACGGGAAAACCAACATAGGCAGCCCAGTCAGGATGAGTGAAGCGCGCCGGCACAATTCCAAAGAGATAAAAGAATTGTTCAACCCCATGCGGGGGCAGCATCAACTCGAAGAAAAAAACGATCGCGTTGATAAAAATCAATGCGTGCGTAACTACTGGCACGGATCGGCGCGGAACCGAGTCACGAATTGGAAACATCTTGGCACTCAGTTATCGCATCAACGCCATCAATCGGCCGCGACTGGGGACCTCCAGCTTGCTGAAGATGGAATGAAGATGTTTTTTTACTGTTTCGAGGCTCAAACCGCTTTCATCTGCAATCTCCTGATTACTGCGCCCATCGCACACTAACCGCGCCAAATTTTGTTCTCGACTTGTGAGCCGGACCAGATGCGACAAGGGAGCGCCGCTGGTCTGATATCCCGTTGCGGGGCTCCCGTGTAAACTCTCGAACTCGATTAGAAAATGTGGTCGCGCGACGGCGGCCGAACTAATCTGTTTCAAACTAATAGTGGCGCGAAGATCGCGCCGCGTCGGGTGCCGAACTGTCTCGTCCCTGAACTTGGCTGGCGCAAGCCCAAGCGACGTCAGCTGTTTCCATCGATTCTTGAGAACGCGACATCGATCGAGGATCTCAGGAGGAAGCGGTGCTTTCAATTTGATGAAGCGCAACCCCGAGAATCCACGATGCCACCCAGCACAAAACTCGGCTGCGGCTTGATTTCGATACACCAATCTCAAATTCCATCGCAACAGAGCTGTTGGTAACGGGACACGGCGCATAAATTGTTCGAAGGCCACTCGCTCCGCTCGTTCGCGCTCGAGCAAACGCAGCCGACCCAGCGCTGTTTGGAATTGAAGATGAAGATGGCGCACCAATCTCATTTCGCACCGCGAGAGCTCGCCTTGCTGCACGCTGCACACCACAATGATTGCGGCGAGGAGGCGCCTAAAATCCCAGAAGAACAAGCCGATGGCACATTGGCCATTTATCGGCATCATACAATCGCGGTAAAACGAGGACCGCCTAAAATGGCGCTTATCGGAATAAAAATCGCCGATGAATACGACGTTCCGATGTGGATGAGCCTTAAAATATTTCTCGATCGGCGCGATCGGGAAAAAACTGCCCGAAAGTTTCTCGGTCGATTTGGCAATCCCTGGGAAAATCGGACTGTGCTGCAAGGTCAGGCCGATGAAACAGGTGGGGAGCGCCGCTTCCATTACATCTTGAACGGCATTCCAAAACGAATCGACGTTGATCGCCGCGTGCAGATGTAACAGCGGTTTTTCCAATCTGGGATCGACAATCGATTGCAGTCTGGCACTCACTTTGGATGGCCGCCTCATTCACCCCTCCCCGTTGCGGCTCAACGCTCAATTACGCATCGCGCCTACGAAGCAGATTGATTGGATCGGCATTCTCGAACGTAAATCTGAGCGACGCAAAAATACAACTTAAGATACCCAACGAAGCGGGTGAACCGCTCGATATTTACTGACAGTTTAACAACCAACACTCGAAAGGAATATCGAAATGCAACAAACACTCACTCGCTGGGAGCCACTCCGAGAAATGGAAGAGTTCCAAAACCGTCTCTCAACCCTTTTTGGCCGGCCGCTACGCCGCGGAAACGGTCGGGAAGAGATCACTCTGCCTGAATGGACGCCCCTGGCGGACATTACCGAAGATGATAAGGAATATCTTATCAAGGCCGAGTTGCCTGAGATGGAAAAAGAAGACGTAAAGGTCACGGTCGAAAATGGCGTGTTGACCATCTCCGGCGAACGGAAGTTCGAAAAAGAAGAAAAGAAAACGAAATATCACCGCGTCGAGCGCGGTTACGGTACGTTCATGCGCAGTTTCGCTCTGCCCGACGATGCCGATTTCAGCAAAGTAAACGCGGAGTTCAAGAATGGCGTGCTCACGGTGCATGTGCCAAAGAGCGAGCACGCCCAACCCAAACAAATTGAAGTCAAGGTCGCCTGAGTAAACGCTGCGACCGGATTTTCGCGCGTGCGCGTCTACAGTGAATCAGACGCGCGCGCGGCGAGCCAATTTCGATGAAAATAAGGAGGGCATGTTATGGCGATCGCACAAACCAGATCGCGCGAAATTCAGTTGTTCGAACCAGCGCAGAATGCCTTGCATATCAGAAAGTGCCGTGCCATTCGCAAACCAATCACCGTTCTTTATGTCAACGACGACTGAAGCAATGCCTTCGACAAGTACAAAGTCGGAACCAGAACAGGCCTACAAGGAGATGTACTCCAAGAGTCGGCGCTCCGCGCTGCCTCCCAAAACGGACGCGCCAGATTTTACTTTACGAAGTACGCCCGACCAATGGCTTAGCTTGAGTGAATTTCGTGGTCAGCCGGTCGTGCTGGCGTTTTACCCGGCAGATTGGAGCCCGGTCTGTGGAGATCAGATGGCTCTCTACAACGAAATGTTGAAGGAATTTCACGACCTCGGCGCTGAACTAATTGGAATCTCGGTCGATGGCGCCTGGTGTCACGCAGCATTTGCACGCGACCGCAAACTACATTTTCCGCTTCTCGCGGACTTCGAGCCGAAGGGGGACGTCGCCCGTCGTTACGGAGTCTACCGCTACAAGGATGGTGTGAGCGAGCGAGCGCTGTTTGTGATCGATGCGGCCGGTAAGGTTTACTGGAGTTTTGTTTCACCAGTCGGCGTTAACCCCGGAGCCGATGGAATTCTTTCTGCGTTGGAGGATTTGCAAAACAAACAAACAGTGTCGGCAACGATGGAGGCCAAATGATCAACCGAATGTATCTCAAATTGCCGGACCCTGAACGCGATCACTTTCAAGGCACGATTGACGCGCCGATTGCATTGCTGGAGTACGGAGATTATGAATGTCCTTTCTGCGGCGAACTTCAGCCAATCGTCAAAGAAATTCAGCGCCGACTTGGGGACGATCTCTGTTTTGCTTTCCGGCATTTTCCGCTCACGAATGTTCATCCGCATGCTGAGCATGCAGCTGAAGCCGCCGAAGCGGCTGCAGAACAGAGAAGTTTTTGGGCGATGCATGAAACACTCTTTGCCAATCAGGATGCGCTCGATGACGAAGCGCTGGCGGAATACGCAGCCGCGCTCGGTCTTAACGCAAAGCGTCTGATTCAGGAAGTCATTTCAGGCGCACACGCTCAGCGCGTTCGCGAAGATTTTAACAGCGGAGTGCGCGCCGGGGTAAACGGCACGCCATCCTTGTTTATCAATGGTCAACGCTATGACGGCGCGCGCGGTCTCGAACCGCTGCTGGCCGCCGTGTCCAATCCGGCGAGTATTATTTGAATGGCTCAACGAACTGAAATTCCAAGATCGGACCGGCAGGACGCGCAAGCGCCTTCCCGGGAGATCCAATTATTTGAGCCTCCAAGCGGCGCGCTCTACACGATCGAAGCCACATCGCGAATCGTCGATGTGCCGCGGCGCACCATTCTTGTTTACTGTAAGTATCATCTTCTCTCGCCGGCGACGAACAAGGCCGATCATGGCTATTACTTTGATCGTGATGCCATTCGCGCCCTCCGCCGAATCGAGGCGCTTCGGACTGTTTGCGGCAACGATTTCGCAGGAATCAAGATCATCCTCGATTTAACCGCCGTCTTGGAACGACTCCGATCGGACATCCGATTGTTGTCGCGCGCGAAGGGCGGCGATTCTTGGCGAAAGG
>QHQV01000437.1 GCA_003219945.1 Verrucomicrobiota bacterium
TGCGCCAGAGATTTTGAAATGGCCAGCCCCAAACCGAGCCCGCCAACACGATGCTCAAACGAGCGGTTGCCCTGCTCGAATGGATCGAAAATGCGTTGCATAACTTCCGGTTCCATGCCGATGCCGGTGTCGCGCACACTAACATTGAAAACGGTTTCTGATGGATTGTCTGAGGAGACTGTGATGTCTCCGGCTTCAGGCGTGAATTTGATCGGGTTCTTAAGCAGGTTCCAAATGATCTGCTGAAATTTTGCGGCGTCGGCGGTCACATGGCAGCTCTTTGCTCGCAAATTCAGATGCACATGAAGGTTTTTGGACCTCGCTTCAGCGCGACAAATCTCTACGACGTTCGACACCGCCTGATGCGCATCGACTGGAGCGAAACGCAATTGCATTTTGTCTCTGGCGATTCGGGTGAAGTCGAGCAAGTCATCAATCAATTGCGTTTCTAATTCGATATTGCGACGGATCATCGCCAGCGATGCTTTGGTATCTCCAGTTTGTGTCGGCTCTGTTTCGAGGGATTCCAGCACCGAAATCACCGGAGTGAGTGGCGTGCGCAGTTCGTGGGAGAGCATGGCCAGGAAATGGTCTTTGGTGCGATTTGCCGCTTCGATGATGCTTTTTTGTTGCTGAAGCTCGTCCTCGATACGCCGTCGTTCTGCCATACCCGCGGAAAGTGCCATCGCGGTTATGGCGAGCACTGCTGTCCACGATTGCACGGTGAGCAGCGACTGATTCTCATTTTGGCCAACGAATGGTCCAAAACCGCGCACTGTTCCCCACACCGCTATTACGGACAGGATGAAAATACCCGTGGCAGTTTCGCGTTGAGTGAAGCGGAAGGCGGTCCAAATCACAATAGGACCGCAAATAAAAGCGATGGGATAGTTTTTGGCTGAGATCTCCAGCCATCCGCCGAAGACAACTGCGCTCAATACCGTCAACAACAGAAGGAGGACGCCAACTTCTACCGCTTCCTGTTTTTTCCAGGTTAATTTCCATTTCATGCCCCAAAGGAGAACCAGCGGAGTGAAAATGAGGTCGCCGGTTACATCGCCGAGCCACCAGGTAACCCAAATCCCACCGTAGTTCGTCCAGTCGGCAAAGCCGTCCAGTGCAAGGCTGGTCACGCCGAACACCGGGCTTATGACAGCGCTGATCGCCGCGGCGAGCGCGAATTTGAAAACGCCTTGTGGTCGATCAAAGACAGTCTTGCCGTCCGCGAAGCGGTTCACCAGCCATGCTCCGGCTATAGCCTCAACTGTGTTGCCGGTCGCGATGGCAACCGATGTGGCTACGTCTCCAGCGGTTGTGAGGTTTACGATGAACGCACCGACAAAGATCGCTGGCCACGCTCGATAGCCGAGCAAGACTATTGCAGCCAGCGCGATTCCCGCCGGCGGCCACACCGGCGATGCACTCGCGTGCAATGATGCAAGGTTTAAACCGATTTTGCCGGCGATGACGTAAATGATTGCGAATACGCCGATGAGCGGCAGCCCGGGAAAACGTCGCGATTGCATTGTACCAACCGCTTTAGCGGCAGTTACTTTGACGCGGACGCCAAGGCAGGTCAATATCGCCTTAACACGGCGACTACGGTGCGACGATGGTCAGATAATTGAAAAACTACGCGCTTGTTCTGCAGAGGAGGAGCTAATTGAAATCGTGATGCGTATCGCGCACGTACGGGTATTTCGACTCGTTACCGACTTCAGGCGGAAATTCCGCGTAGCCGCCATGGATGTAAGGAATTTCGGACGGCAGCAACGGCTGATAGCTGTCGTGCCAGATCGGAAACGGAAAGGTCAAAATCTCAATAAGACCGGCCACGTGGCGCGCCGCTGTGCGTCCCGCTCCCTTCCAAACGCCATAGCCCGCTCCGGCGGAATTACCTTCGGTTTGGTTGATTTGGTTGACAGTTGTAAAGAACTCAGTCGGAGCAATGACAAGGTTCGCGATACCGCGGCCGAGTTTACGCGTCGGACCGTAATCGTTCCCCGGCGGATCTTGAATATCAGCGAACGCTCCGATGGCAAGGCTAACGATCGCGGCGAAAGCAAGAATAGTTTTCATAGGCGCTCGCTGGCAGTTAAATGATTCCGAACCGCGAAAGCAATACTTTATTTTTGGTGCTTGCACGTAGCGCTGTTCTTCGTTTTCAACATGGAAAACCAGATGGTAATTCCCAGAATGAGCACGACGATTCCCAGCGAGACTACTCGGGGGAACGGCAGAAATTGTGCGGTAATCATCTTCATGCCCACGAATCCGAGCACCAATGCCAGTCCGGTTCTTAGATAGATAAAACGGTTCATCAGACCGGCCAGCAGGAAATAAAGCGATCGCAAGCCAAGGATCGCGCAGATGTTCGACGTATAAACAATGAATGGGTCTTGAGTAATGGCGAAGATCGCCGGGATCGAATCCACTGCGAACGCCAGGTCCGTGATTTCAATCACAATCATGGTCAGAGCAAGCGGCGTTAACATCCAGCGGCCATCCACGCTGACTTTGAAGTCTTGGTTGTGAAACTCATTGGTGATCGGAAGAATTCGGCGACAGAACCGCATCACGCGCGTTTCCCTGAAATCGCGCCCAAGATGTTTCCCGAAAAGCATGCGCGCTGCGGTGATTAGCAGGAAAAGACCGAAGATGTACAGGACGAAATGAAACCGCTGCACTAAAGCGATGCCGAACAGGATCATGGTGCCGCGCATGATCAGAGCGCCAATAATTCCCCACACCAATACGCGGTGTTGTGCACGAGGTGGAACCCTGAAATGCGTGAAGATGAGCACGAAAACAAAGATGTTGTCCATGCTCAGGGAGTACTCGATCAGATAGCCGGTTAGAAAATCGAGCCCATGGTGCGGGCCTTTGATACGCCAGACGACAGCATTAAAGGCCAGCGAGACGACCACCCACACGAGGCTGCGGCGCGCCGCTGCGGCCATGCTCAATGCACGGCCGCGTAGGCGGAAAGTGAAAAGGTCGATTCCGATGGCGACCAACACGCCAACGTGAAAGGCGACCCAGAACCAGATGCTCGTCGTCACGTGGGGCAGGGTTTCATGCGCAAAGCCGTGCGACAATCGCAAATTGCGCAACGAGCCGATGCGACCTATACGTCACGGGGACGAATTTGTGCCCAGAAATGGATGCTGAATTAGAAAAGCTGGTTGAGGCTGGGAAGCTCACTACGAAATCCGCAGGGCAATTGGAAAACTTAAAAGCGGGTACATTTTGCCTCCACAAAAGTTGGGGATTCGGTCGCGTCCGTGAATGGAACCTGTTGCTAAATCAAATCGTCATCGATTTCGCAACCAAAAAGTCTCACCCGATGCAGGCGCAATACGCGGCAGAGAATCTGACGCCGCTCACTCCGCAACACTTTCTAGTGCGGAAGGCAACGGACCTTGCGTCAATTAAGAACCTGACCAGGGAAGATCCGGTCGCACTGGTGCAGAATATCCTGGAAAGTTTAGACGGCAGGGCCAGCGCGCAGCAGATCGGCGACTGGCTCATTGACGATGTCTTTACCGAAATGGAGTGGAAACGCTGGTGGGAATCAACCAGAAAAGCGCTTAAAGCAAGCGGCGCGTTCTCAATTCCGGCAAAAAAAACGGACCCGATCGGCATCCGCGGCGAAGGAGTGTCGCATGCCGACGAGCTGCTGGTGGCATTTAACAAGGCCAGGCAGCCGAAGCAGCAAATCGCGGCAGTCGAGCAGATCGTAAAATCTCACGAACAATTCAAGGAACCTGAGAAACAACTTCAGCCGATCGTCGTGGCGATCGAGAACGCAGCGGTGCGCAACCAGAAACTGCACCCTGAGCTGGCATTCGAACTCATTATTGGTCGGGATGATTTACTCGCGCGTGTTCCATCGCTGCACACCACACACATCGGTCTGACTTTTGCCAAGCTAATTGTAGAAGAGGAGATGCGTCTGGCATCGATCCTGCCAAACCTGCCAGCGGCAAAAGAGAAACGCGTTTTGCAAACAC
>QHQV01000438.1 GCA_003219945.1 Verrucomicrobiota bacterium
CCCTTTGCGACGGCTCCGATGACTCGCGCCATCTCGCTGGTAGGCCGTACGAGATCGCCAATCAAATCGTTGATTGACGCAATCGCATCAGCCCAGGAATTGGTCACTTCGCCGATGGAAACGCGCTGTGTAATCCGACCTTCCTTGCCGACAACGCGGCCGATGCGCTCCAACTCGCGCGCCATGCGCTCGTTCATTTCGATCACCGCATTAAATATGTCTGCGATCTTGCCCGAGACGCCTATCCAATTCTCCGGCAATCGCGCGGAAAAATCGCCGCGCTTGAACGCCATTAATGCAGAGAGCAATTGACCGGTGTCGAAGTCAGTGCTGTTAGATGGCGCGCGATTTCGTGGTCGCGCAGCCGCAACAATGGGAACTTTTTTCATGGAATGACCCTCGCAAACAGGGATTTCTCTTCGCCCTTGAAAACTCGAGGCTTGAGATCGGAATGCTCATGTTCCAGCGCCGTACAGTAATCGGTCGGTCGATCGTATTGAGCCGTATTTCCTTTAACAAACCGGTGCCGACGCGTTTGGTCGCGGAAAACGCGGACGAAACAGTGGCTTTGGTGAATCGTAAACAGCCCAAGCTCCCCAACTCACCGTTTTGAAAAGAGTTCCTCTTACTAGGCGGCCGCCGAGACAGGCAAGCTGCGCAAGCGAAAACCAAAAACGATTGCCAGAACGCCCGTTATCACTGCGTACCAGGCGATGATCCAGATCAGCGCCGCCGCACCAGCGAGGGGGTTCCAAAAGAGAAAACCCGCGAAAATGATCGAAGCTAGGCCCATGAAAATCAAAAACCACTCGCCTTTGATCTCCCGCCGCATTTTGATTGCCAGCGCAATTTCTGTTGCACCGACCATCAATGCCCACGCGGCGATATAAACCACCAGTGCCAACGCGGTTATTGCCGGCGCGTGGAAAGTAAGCAAGCCAACGATGACTCCCAGAATCCCGATGATCAGATTGAATGCCCAATCCGGATCCGAGTCACGATGCCCGATCGCGCCTATGATGCGAAAAATACCGTCAATCAAGACCCAGGCTCCAAAGAACAGCACGAGTGTCGCGGCAGCCATAACCGGATGAGTGAACGCGATTACTCCGAAGATAATTGCAGCGACACCCCGTAAAACCGGAACCCACCAATGACGTTTTAGAGTTTGGAGAAGCATTACGCCGTTTTAGAGACACGCTTTCCAAAAGGCAAGCGCATTCCGCCGGCGTGCCTGTTGCGCGTCTACCAGAGTTGCTGCGCACGACGAAGCGTTTAGCAGCAGACGGCTATAGCCCGCATTTCGCGCCAGCCTCTGAAATACTGGAGCGACTTCGCAGAAGAGAGGCCAAATACGTGTCAACAAGAGGCGCGCTAGTGACTCGCGCCAGATTCGCGGGCGTTTCGAGGCGCGAGAAAAATGCGTATGCGATCTTGCTTCGAGGCACAATCTTCTCGCCGTAACCTGAAGGAATATTGCTCGACCAGTAACGAACGTACTGGCCGTCCGGCCGATTCTCCATTCCCAGAAAAATCGTGGAGTGTCCGTGCTCGTTTCTCCCCACCTGACGCGACCAGAAAATTTTCATGAAATCGCCAGGCTTCGCTTGATCGATATTGTCGAAATTTCGACCGAGTCGCAGCTCGTGAAACAGACGCGCGGTGCCCGGGCCATTTGCGTTCCAGCGGCCCCAAACGCCTTCTCCATCGCGTTGATCGCGAATGATCAGGCGCTCAAGCGCGCCGTAATCCAGACGAAGCTGACCACGCTCGCGCAAAGCTTCGATCGTCCTGATAAACACCAAGTACGTCGCGCCGGAACAGAAACTCGGCCCCGCAGGAATGATGAAG
>QHQV01000439.1 GCA_003219945.1 Verrucomicrobiota bacterium
AAGTTAGCCGAGAAACTCGGGGTGGACGCCGCGCTACTCGTCGCGCCGTATTACAACAAGCCCAGCCAGGAAGGACTCTTTCGCCATTTCAAAGCAATCGCCGACACCACGTCGCTGCCGATCATGCTCTACAACATCCCGGGACGTTGCAGCGTGGACATCGTTCCGGAGACCGTGGCTCGTCTGGCCAACGAATGTCGCAACATCGTGTCGATCAAAGAAGCAAGCGGTAGCGTGGAGCGCATTAATGAGTTGCGCCGCCAATTGCCCGATGCGTTTACGATTTTGAGCGGCGACGATTCGCTGACGCTTCCGTTCATCGCCGTTGGCGCTGTCGGTGTGGTAAGCGTGGCCTCGAATTTGTTTCCATCTGAAGTGTCCGCCCTCGTGCGCGCCTGCGAATCGGGCGATTTGAAATCGGCGGAGAAATTGCACAGGACACTGCTGCCGCTGTTCAAAGACTTATTCATCGAGCCGAACCCGGTTCCCGTGAAGACAGCGCTCGGCTGGCGCGGCGCGATATCGCCTGAAGTTCGTTTGCCACTGTGCGAGATGAGCGAAGCTAACACGGCGCGGCTTCGCAAAACCCTGGAAGACTTCGAATCGAAGCGATAGCTCGCGGCTCGCGACCATGAAGAATTCTCCCGTGCGCGTACTGCTCATCGGCGCCGCCGGGCGCATGGGAAAAACTGTTCGCGAACTTGCGCAGAACGATTCGGACATTCAGATCGCCGCACAATGCGATCTGGGCGATTCAATCAAACCTGCGATGAAAAATTGTGACGTGGCAATCGACTTCAGTCAGGCCGACAGCATCGATGAAATCTGCCCCGCGGCGTTACAGCATGGCAAATCGCTCGTCATTGGAACGACCGGCCACTCTCCGCAGCAACGCAAAACGATTGAAGAGACAGCGCATTCGGTACCGATCGTTTTGGCA
>QHQV01000440.1 GCA_003219945.1 Verrucomicrobiota bacterium
ATCGCTTGCGGTAAGGCCCAAAAATGTTCGAACGCTTGGAACCCACCCGGTGAAAACCATGCCGCTCGCGGCGCATTCACCGGCTCATGCTCCTCCTCCCACGCGGCGAAAAGGTCCGGCGAACTAAACGATGGAATCACCGGGCGCATTCTCTTCCAAACCTCTGGCTTCGCCCAAACGAACCCAGTGCCCCTCGGACCGAACAACCATTTGTGTGTGCCGGCCGCAAATGCGTCGCATCCCAGCGCTGTGATCTTTGGATCTTCCACTCCAAACCCATGCACACCGTCAACGATCAGCAGCACACGATCTTTTTCGTCGCGGCCACGATTTACTTCCGCCAATGCCTTAGCAATGCGGGCAATGGGCAACCGGACGCCGCTGCTGGAGTGCACCCAGGTGACGCCGACCGCTCGCGTTTTTGGTCCGATCGCTTTGCGAATGCGTTCGGCTATTTCATCCGGCGAAATCGAGCCGTAAGAATTGAAGAGCGGAATTTTGCGCCAGATCGCTCCGCAACGCCCTGTGGCGAGTCGGATCGATTCGTGATGAACATAATGATCATGGATAGTGGTCAGGATCTCGTCACCTTCGCGCAATGGCAGCCCATGATAAACAAGAGCCAACCCGGTCGTCGTGTTTTGCGTCAGCGCAATGTCCTGCCCATCGCCGCCGATGTAGTTGGCGATGGCGCGGCAGACCTGCAACGGGATATTCTTGTCAGTCTGCACGAAAATCGCGCCCTCAACTGTAAGCAACGGATTTGCATCTATCCTCGCCCGGTATTGCTCTATCGCCTGACGTACAGACCTTGGGTGGGAAGCCAGAAAAAATAAGGCGAAATGAATGTAATCAGGAGCCAGTTCAAACTGCCGGCGCACTGATTCCCAGTCTTTGAAATCGGCAGGAGCGCTTTCCTTAGTCTTAGCCTCGACAAGAACCGACGAAAACGCTCCGGCAGCCAGCGAGAACGAACTACGAATGAGAAAATTGCGGCGAGTTAATGACATGAGTTTATCCTCTATTTGAGAGTTCAGTAAGTAAATCGATTACGGGCAAGACGAAAGCATCGATACTTACAGTCACGCCTGGGACAGCCAGGCCGCTACAGCCTAACGAGCAACCGTTTTTGCCGGTAATCCCAACACAGGCGTGCGACATGCCGGTTTCGGACCTTTGACATGGGAGATTTGATCGTGCCGGAGCGCGGTTCAGCGAAGGCGTCCGATTCCATGCTCCCTCGCAAGGTAGTCGTCCCGATAAGCACGGTTAATCGTGTCTGTCCGGAAGTAACCCGCGAAGCGAGTACGGGGCGCAACTTGACCGCAGTCGCCAATGCCAAAGCGACCAGGAGGGTCATCTATCCGAATAGCGATGGCTCCAAGAAAGTGACGATCACCATCCACGAATACCCGACGGCGAGTGATGCGTCGTCGGCCTATCAGGAAGCTGTGGCGAAGAGCAAGACTGTTCCGGGCTTCAAGCCAGTTCCCGCGGACAATTTCGGTCAGAACGCCTTTGTCGGAACCGTGACTCAGGGACGAGAGACGCACATCGGCCTTGGCGCGCTACACAGCGTGTTGATCGTGGGAGCAACCCTGGCAGGGTACGATCCGAAGCCGGGAGAACACAGCCAAACTCATCTCCCTAACCGGCGAGGAAGAACGCGCCGGCAAAGCCGCTGTCGATCGAAACCGACAGAAATAGTCGCTCCGGCTTCAAATATGTTTCCTATATCCTTTGTCATTCTTGCTGTTTCCATTTGCGCAAAATAAAATCACGCGGCTATCTTGTCACCCGTGTTCAGCTTGATCATGCTCGGCAGCGGGAGCGCGGGGAATAGCGCGCTGGTCGCCACCGAGCATTGCAAAATTCTCGTTGATGGCGGTCTGAGCGCGCGGCAAGTCGTGTTGCGTCTGGAGCAATGTGGCATCACGCCGGAGCAGCTCGACGGCGTTGTTCTCACGCACGAACACACCGATCACATCTGCGGTCTTGAAGTTCTCTGCCACAAATTTGATCTGCCGATTTACTGCAATCGACTCACGGCCGAGGCGCTTCGGTCCAGTGGTCTATCCGAGCGATGTCGGAACTGGCGATTGTTTGGGACTGGCGCTGAGTTTTCGATCTGCGATATCACGGTGCAAACATTCCCAGTGCCGCACGACGCGGTCGATCCGCTCGGGTTCGTGTTTCAGGGGGGGTCAGGCTGCCTCGGGTTTATCACCGATCTCGGTTACGTGACCAAGTTGATCACCGAACGCTTGCGACAGGTGCAAACGCTCGTGGTCGAGACCAATCACGACGAAAAACTTTTGCAGAACGACACGCATCGGCCGTGGCCGGTGAAACAGCGCATCCAGTCGCGGCACGGACATCTGTCGAACACCGCGGCGGCGGGCGTGATTGAGGAATTGTTACCCGGAAAAATCGAGCGAGTTGTGCTCGGACATCTCAGCCGCGATTGCAACACGCCGGCGCTCGCTTTGACCACGGTGCGCGCGTCGCTCGAGAAGTGCGGCAGGAACGATGTCGAAACTTATTGTGCCATGCAATTCGAAATCAGTCCCCGATTTCGGATCGGCGACACCGAACCCGGCGCGTTTCAATGGACATTCGAAAACGCTTTCTTCCAAAACGCGCTGTAGCAGCTTTCTTCGTGTCACGCCGTAGCGACAAAGGCGGACGACTGCCGCGGCATTCGCAGTGCGCAGTGACACACTTGCGACCGCGTCTGCTTCGTGTGATGACCAAGCATGTATGCGGTTGAGCTCGACCGGTCGAAACGCCTGCTAGTGATCAGCGCTGCACAAAAAGTCACGGCCGAAGAAGCAAAGATGGTCGCGCAAGGGATCCGTGAAGTGCTGCAGGATGTCGCGCCCGGCTTTCGCGTCCTGGCTGATTTCCGCGGCCTGCAGTCAATGGATTCCGCAGCGGCACGGCACATCGCCAAGATCATGGACGCGCTGACCGAGAAAAACGTCGCCTCCGTGGCGCGGGTCATACCTGATCCGCACAAGGACATCGGTCTCAACATTCTCTCCCAATTCCATTACGGACCGGACGTTAACATCACCACGTTCGAGACATTGGCCGATGCGGTACAAAGTATCGCAGCCAAAGCCGATTCGTCGCCGAATTAATGCTGCCCAGCTTTGTTTCCTTCCTTGATCGCCTGAGCCTCAGTCATGTATTTCCCTTTTTTTGTGGTGCCGTAGAAACGCGAGCCTTCCTTGTGGTACACGTGTGTTTCGGTGTTAACCCAGACCTTGCCGTGGCCTCCGCCCGGTGCCGACGAATTGGCCGGCTTTGTCGCCGCGCCATGCGGGGCTGCCGGACTGGCTGCCGTAGGACTGGCCGCTGCCGAAATTCGGGGTTTGAACAGGTCGCCCAGATTAAACTTGCCCGGTGAGGGTGATGGGGTTGGGTGTGTCGCCGGGGCAGGCGTAGCCTTGGCTTTCTTCATCGCCCGCTGCTTTGCAGGCGTTTGCGATGGAGAAGGCGATTCAGCAGGACTCGGCGCTTGCGCCTGCGAAATGCAAATGCCGGTAAATCCAATAACGGCGATGAGAGCAGAAACCTTTGCAATCATAAGCGCGAGGGTAAGAAGGCGAAGCTGTTATAGTCAATCCAATTCCGGAGACATACGGAGCGCCCGCGGCGCTGAGCGCGATTTCAGCAACGGCCCTTGAGCGTCGTGCCTGCCTGCGCTACGATCTGCCGGGATGCTCGACATGACTCTGGGATGTCTCAAGTGGGCTGCGGTCGGCTTTGTCGTCGCCTTTGCCCTGATGAAACTGTTCGAGGCCAGTCATATTCACGACGACATTCCCAAGCCTGCATTCAAAATACGCCAGACCAAGCGCGCTACTCTCGTTTTATCGACATTCGCAGCAATGCTTTCCGCGTTGGTGTGGCTGCTGGTGCAGAAATTGGACTGATTACGTCTGCCGCACGCTTGGCGAAGGCGGATTAGCCCATATAAAATCCGCCGTTCACGTTGAGCACGTGTCCGGTAATGAGCACGTGTCCGGTAATGTAACTTGCCATTAGCGACGCCAGGAATAGCGCCGCATCGACAATCTCGTGAGCTTCGCCCAGGCGGCCGAGCGGAATTTGTTTAATGAAGTTCTGCGTCACTTCCTCCGGCATGCCTTTGCTCATTCCTACGTCGATGAATCCAGGCGCGATGGCGTTCACGGTTATGTTCTGCCGCGCAAACTCGCGTGCTGAAACTTTGGTGAGCGCAAT
>QHQV01000441.1 GCA_003219945.1 Verrucomicrobiota bacterium
CGCTACGATGATCAGGCCGTCGGCACGCTGAACCGTGGCGCAAAACTGGCTATCCTTTAACGCTTCGCCGGCGTCGTCCATGCGAATGGGAATTTTCCGGATGTCGATCATTTCCGTTTTGATGTCGCTGCGCTTCGAGACTTCACCGCAAACGAACTTGGCCGCGGGTTCGGTTAGGCGGCCTTGTCGCGGGGTTCCGATAATGATCGGAAGGAAAACGGGTAGGGCGAACTCTTGCTCAGGCATCCTTCGATTTGTCGCAGGAACCGAAGGAAGCTTACAAGCGTAATTTGCCACGCCAGAGTTAGAATTCCGAAATCCTCGATTTGAAAACGTTCGAGTTATGCAACCCGGACCAGCTATCGATCTAGAAACGCAATGGTTTATAGAGGAAGGTACTTTCGCAAAAGTCTTTCGGTCTCAGCCGTCCGATCAAAATTTCGGTAGGCGACTCGAAGCGCCCGATCAATTTTTTGATTACTGCGTAATGAGAAGCGTAACGTCGGCGATTGTTTGGCGCCGCTCGCCGATGACCGAAATACGTTTGCGACCTAGTCACACGCCGACTGCTGAATTTTGGCCTCGGTGCTCCCGGGACACTCGAATTGACTCGTGTGGAGGGTGTTTTCCTGCATCAGGGCCGCCAAGAAGAAACCGATGTGCTGATGATGCCGAGTTGGACGTTACGCGCTGTCTTGAAGACGACCTCCATGCAAATCAATGTCATTTTGGGGCCGCCTTTGGATGAGCGGATCGTGATCTTTTAGAAATGGGTCGCGTGCTGAGGCAAATCCTTACAAGTCGGCGGATCTCGCATTCCTTTCGTAAGGTTTTGCAGTTGGGACCGACGAATCAGCGTGGACAAACAAAGCCGCGCATGAGGTGTGCGCATGACGAATGGACTAACAAAGCAATTGGTGACGAGGGCGAACTCGGAGAACTCGGACGTGTCCGACGGTCGAGCGATGACAACTCCGGCATGAGCACGGCAGATCTTCAGAGGGCATCTGGCTGGGTGAACGACCACGGCGAGTGTCTTTATCGATACGCTTTAGTGCGTGTACGCAAACCCGAAGTGGCGGAGGACCTGGTGCAGGAGACCTTTCTCGCCGCCGTGCGCGGTTACGAAAAATTCGGCGGCCGTTCGTCTGAGCGGAGCTGGCTCGTTGGCATTCTGAAAAACAAGATCGTGGATCATTTTAGGAAGCTTGGCCGGGAGACCTCGTTCACCGACATGGAATTTCTTTCGGATGAGTTTTCGGAAAAGTTCGTGTCAGTCGGTTTCTGGAACCACGATCACGGGCGCATGAATGGAAACCCGAGCCGGATGAGGTGATGCATCGTTCCGAATTCTGGCAGGTCATGCGTCATTGCCTCTTCAAACTGCCGGAAAAAATCCGTGCCGTTTTTACCATGCGCGAAATGGATGGTGTGCCTAGCAAAGAGGTTTGCGCGATCCTCTCCATCAGCGACAGCAAACTTTGGGTAATGTTGCATCGAGCGCGGATGGCGCTGCGGGAATGTCTTGAGATAAACTGGTTCGATACGCCAGCGGGAGGGACAGCTTGATGCCGGAGGAACCATACAACCCTTCGCCAATCGGCAATCCGTCGACTCTCGCAAGGAGGAATTGGTGGCAGACGATCCTGGTGAAATTCATTGGCAAACACACGCCGAAGTGCAGGGAAATGGTCCGGATACTCTCGCAATCCATGGACGAGCCGATGCCGCTGATGATGCGGATCAAGAAGCGGCTGCACTTTTTGATTTGCTGCTGGTGCCAACGCTACGAACAACAGCTTCGTTATATGCGTCACACGGCACGCCAGTTTCCCGAGCACGCAGACGAAGCGTCGGACGCCCAATTTTCAGCCGAAGCGCGGGAACGTATCAAGCAGAAGCTGGCGGAAAGCGCTCGTTAGGCTCAACTCGGCTGTAAGGAATCTCAGCCCCTGTCGACGAATGGGGCATGAAAACGGCGTCGCCCTTGAGGGTTACGATCCGGTTGCGTATTTTACCGACGGAAAGCCGGTCAAAGGTTCGCCTGAGTTCACCGCGAGCTATAAAGGCGCAACGTACCAAATTGCCTCAGCTGAGCAAAACAGTTGTTCGAGAAATCGCCCGCAAAATACGAACCGCAATTTGGCGGTTTCTGTGGGTATGCTGCGTCCATCGACAAACTGGCGCCCGTCGAGGCCGAATATTTCGAGGTCCTGCACGATCGATTGATTTTGCAGCACAACAAGAAGGCTTGGGACCTTTGGGACAAAGACATTGAAGGCAACTTGAAGAAGGCCGACGCAACCTGGCCGACTTTGTCCCAGCACAAAGCGCTCTGACGACGAGCGGCGGGTTCCAAGCTGCTGGTGAGATCACGCAGTGCTCGTGCGTGGCTACGGAATTCAACCGCGCCCATCGGCAGGTTTCGATGAGTGCCTCAAGGTAGGGCGTGCGTTTCGCTGCCCGTCGTTGGCTTCACGCCCTCGATCGTTGCGGAAACCAGATAATCTTCGACGCGTTTACCGGGAACCCATTCCCGGATGAACGACCGCGACGAATCCTTTGGCGCGATCTTGATATTCTCAAAACCTGACGCCTCGAGCATGCGCTGAAGGTCCGTGATCTGCGAAGCGCCGGCCATACACCCGGTGTAAGCGCCCCAGTTGGATTTGATCTCCTCGGGAAGCGGCGCGGTCGCGACCATGTCTGCAACGGCAAGTCGTCCACCCGGTTTGAGCACGCGGAAAGCTTCCTCGAAGACCCGCTGCTTCTCAGGGGAGAGATTGATTACGCAGTTTGAGATAATCACATCGATGCTGTTGTTCGCGACTGGCAGCGCTTCTATTTCACCCAGCCGAAACTCAACATTTGTGAATCCGTTCTTTTGCGCGTTTTCCCGCGCTTTGCTCAGCATTTCATGTGTCATATCGACACCAATGACGTTGCCGGTGGATCCAACTGCCCGAGCAGCGAGGAAACAGTCGAATCCAGCGCCGGATCCTAGATCGAGAACCACCTGACCTTCTCGGAGCGAGGCAATCGCCAGGGGATTTCCGCAGCCGAGGCCGAGGTTCGCAGCTTCCGGTGCCATCGCTGACTCTTCGGCTGAGTAACCTAGCGTATCGGCACTTGTAGAAGTGCAGCACCCGTCGCCACAAGAAGATGTTTCTCCGCGAGCAGTCGCGCCATAACGCCGCCGGACTTCTTCGCGAATGGTTTGTGATGACGATTCGGCCAGCTTTGTTTCCATACGAGTAATTCAAGCGTGCGACCCAGTCTGCGCAAGGAAATCGGACGCAAGATTTGCCCGCGGCGCAAGGCCGCGTGGGTGGCGAACTCCGCCGGAATTGTGGACGCGTAAGGAATTTGACCATAAAGCGACGAATTCGCAGTGCGGGACCTCGACGTTGTGACCGTCGATACTAACCTTCACCATCTCGCAACCGGAATCTTCAGGACCATTCGCCGCATCAATAAGCGAACGAGTCTTCAGCAAAATAGCGTCGAGATCAGTCGCTCCTATTTTCAGGGCCGGCGGATCATGGACCTGTGAAATTTCGCCGCCGTCGGACAGCGACGTTGTCGCTAGTGACACGCAAACGCTCAGAAGCACGGCGAACCGCATTTGAAAGCCTAACAAATAATCGCCGTGCCCGGCTCAGACCAAGGAGCAATTATCTTGCGTTTCTCCTTCTCGTACGCATTGCAATTACTGCCACGCCAAAACCGAGCAGAATCAATAACGGGTAAAGAATTGCCGGCTGCGACGCTGCTCGTTTAGGCGCCGGAGGTTTTGGCCGACTCGCAAATTCGATCGGAATCTTGACCTGCGAACCTGTCCCCGGCTGGAAACGCCACTGTGAATACGCTTCCAGAGCGGCGCCATCAAGTTGTTTGTTTCCGGTGCTCTGCAGCATTCGCGCTCCCGTCACCTTGCCTGTCTGTTGGTCGATCGTGACCAATACAACGCCTTTCCCTGTGAGCCCCTGCTTCGCCCATTCAGGTCGGTAAACAGGTTTGGGCGTGTAGATCGCCTTTGGAGGCTGTTGTGGCATCGCCGGAGTTCCGATTTGGGCGTGCAGGGAAGAAACAGAAACAAGCGCGAGCACCGAGACCAGAGCCGACTCGCGTATCAATTTTCTTCTGGGAATGCTGGCGTTGCCCACCAGGCCACGCGCTGCTGCACGCACTTTCGGATCCGA
>QHQV01000252.1 GCA_003219945.1 Verrucomicrobiota bacterium
TTCGCAACAGTGTGAGAACGGCGGACATCCGGAAGCCTCGTCAATCTCATGCGCGAAAGCCGCGGTTACAAATCTCACCTAGTGATTCCGCGTTCGCTCTTTTCGATGAATTGGATGAGTTCGGTGATCTCTTCTGTCTGCGGCAGTTCTTTCTGCATAGCTTTGATTGCTTGACGTCGGTTGTATTTGGAGCGGTAAATCAGGCGAAAGGCTTCTTTGATCAGCTTAACGCTTTCAGGCGGATAATTCTTCCGTTCCAAACCAATGAGATTAACGCCGCGAATCTCGGCTGGGTTGCCGTCGGCGATCATGAATGGTGGAACGTCCTGGACAATTTTCGAGCAACCGCCGGTGATCGCGAACCGTCCGATCCGGCAAAATTGATGTACCGCGGTGAGCCCACCCATCACCGCGTGGTCGCCCACCTGAACGTGGCCGGCTAATGTTCCATTATTGGAAAAAACGACGTGATTTCCAACGGTGCAATCGTGTCCGATATGACTATACGCGAGAAAATTTCCGGAGTTACCGATCCGTGTTTTGCCTTCGCTGGTCGTGCTGCGATTCACGGTGACGAATTCGCGAAACGTGTTTTCGTCGCCGATTTCCAGGTACGTCGGTTCGCCGCGGTACTTTAAATCCTGTGTTTGCTGGCCTATCGAGCAGTATGCGTAAAAGTTGTTGTTCGCGCCAGCCTTCATCGGTCCGCAAAGCGTGACGTGGTGTTGCAGCCAGCAATTTGGACCAGTTACCACATCGGCTCCGATGACACAGTACGGTCCAACGATTGTGCCCTCGCCGATTTGTGCTCCGGGATCAATAATGGCCGTCGGGTGAATCTGCACGTCACTCATTTATCGAGGAACGTGAACATCAACTCGCCTTCGGAGACGACTGCGTCGTTCACTACGCAGTAGCACTTCGTTTTCGCCATGCGATTGCCACGTGCTCTCGTCAGCTCGGCGTGAATGAAAATCGTGTCGCCCGGAAAAACCGGCTTGCGAAATTTCACCTCGTCCGCGCTCATAAAATAGCCGACACGACTCGAAGTCTTCGTCAATTTGAACAAAAGAATACTGGCCACTTGCGCCATGGCTTCTACTTGCATTACTCCAGGCATGACTGGATGACCTGGGAAATGCCCCTGAAAAAATGGCTCGTTAATGGTGATGGATTTAATCGCCGTAATTTTGTTTTCGCCCTCGAACCCGATGACCCGGTCAACCATCAAAAAAGGGTAGCGGTGCGGAAGGATTTTCATCACTTCGCCAGTGTCCAGACCGGAATCGCCTATTGGGATCGCACGCGGTGCGCTCATAGCGCTCCTCCGCGTATGCTCGCGAGCCAGCGCGCGAGCCAATTCCGCATTCGCAGAATGTCCGGGCTTCACCGCCACCACGTGACCGCGGATACGGCGACCGACTAGCGCAAGATCGCCAATAATATCGAGGATTTTGTGCCGTACGAACTCGTCTGAGAAACGCAATGGTTCCTTGCTTAAAACCGCCTCGCCGCGCACGACAATCGCATTTTCGAGGCTGCCGCCCTTGATCAGATTTTTATCCATGAGTGGCTCAACATCCTCGTAGTAAACAAATGTGCGTGCCGGAGCGATCTCACATTCGAAAGCTGCCGGCGTAACCTCCATCGACAAGAACTGCGTGAATTTGTTGTTTGGTCCGGCCTGTGTGCACGAAATGCGAAATTTGTCGTCCGGCAGTAAAACGAGCAGCGCACCGGTTTTCGCTTCCACGTGCATCGGTTCGCGCACGTCGAAAAATTTGCGCGGCTCCTCCTGAGCTGTTACGCCCGCTTTCTTGATGAGATCGACATACGGTTGAGCGCTTCCGTCTCCGATTGGCGGCTCGTTTGCGTCCATTTCCACAAGGGCGTTGTCCACGCCCATTGCCGAGAGCGCAGCCAGTACATGCTCGACTGTGTGCACGCGCACCGAGCCTTCACCGATCGTCGTCGAGCGCTCGACGGTCTTGAGGTTCTCAACTTTGGCGTCGATCGTTGGCTCATCCTGCAAATCTTTGCGCTTGAATTTAATTCCGTGATCCACCGGCGCGGGATGCAGTCTAAGCGTAGCTTTTTCACCGGTGTGCAGCGCAGTGCCGGTAAAACCCGCAATCTTGCCAACAGTCTGCTGAAGCTCAGGAGCGGCCATCGCGGGCTTAAATAACAGAGATTTCGCATGGTGACCAGCAGTGTTCTAGGCGCCGGAGCGCCGCCGCCGAATCTCATTAGCACCTGCTTTAGCTGGGTGGTAAGTGCCAATGCAAAGTCTTAGAACCGCTTCAGCGGTTTTCGGTTTTGTTTGGAAAATCGGTAAAGCGGTTCGCGTGATCACAGTTGCGATAAACACGTCGCTGAAGCGAGGTGTTAATAAAACGCCTCACTTCAATTCGAAATCACCGCAGTCGAACGCCATCATTTGGTCAACATTGGAGATCCGATATTGATGCATGCTTGTGCCCTCATCCTGCCAAATATCGACGGCGTTCTCACCTTTGGCTGCGATCCGTGTGCGCGTCACATTCGGTGTCTCACTGACTTTGAACAGCGGCAGACCGTCGCTGGTTTTCAGGTAACTTTCCTCGCTATCAAATCCAATCGCGAGTTCGACAACCGGCCTCTTGTCTTTCCGTAAGGGATTGCGGACCAATCGGACGTTTACCACGTTCGTTTCGCTTTCCGTTGAAGGTGGCGAACTTTCGCCCAGATCTTGGCGTTTTAGTGGACCGATCAGGTACCCGCGCGCGTGGTATCGTCCAGAAGGCGAGTCTTGGTGTCGATCATCCTTTCCGTCCCATCGCGTCGCGAGCGCATCAGCTCCGATCGCGAAGTCATTCAATTGCGCGTTCTGATGCAGGACGCGCACCAATTTGCCGGCTTCATCATAGACCCCCAGGCTGATCGTGCCCTCCATTGGTGGAGGAACGAAACTGATACGGACACTTCTCGCAGGCGAGAGTGGAGGCGTTTGTTCCGGGGTGGGCGAGAGCGGCACAGATTCTTCTGGCGAAACCGATGGAGAAGGAAATTCTTCCGGCGTCGACGAAAGAGTTGGAGTGGGCGATTCCTGTGCCGCGGCGATTGCGGCGAAAGCGATGCAAAAGGCCAAAGTGACAATCTGCAAACGATGATCGGCGATCCGCGATTTAAGCATAATATCGCCAGTTCACGTTCGGGAAAATGTTGTCCCGCCTTTCGCAGTCGCGTAGAAATTCTTCATCGAGATTATTTGTGACAAACTGATCGTGCAGACGGTTGAAGCGAGCAAGATGATCGATCGTGCGTTGGGTGGCGTATTCACGCGCAGTCCGGGTTTTCATTAGAAATGCCCAGTCACTTGATTGTGCCAGCAAAAGCTCACAGGCGAGTTGTTTGGGTACGCGATTGCAAGTGTCTGTCCGTTTCGAGCCGTCTGCCGCATATCGTCCCGCGACTTCCCACATCCGCAGGGCTGCCGGACTGAGTTGGGGATAAATCCAGGCGTTACTCGAATCGAGCCATACAGCGAGATGGCCGTTCTCACCCCACATCGAAGCGGCGGGCTCAACGATTTGCTGCGTAGGATGCGCGGCCAAATATTCACTCGGCGTCGTAAGCTGGAAATCTCCGTGGTTTACTGCGTAGCGAATGAATGCTTCCAGGAAAATTGGTCCTTCGAACCACCAGTGCCCAAACAATTCTGCATCGAACGGCGCGACAATCCGGCCCCGCTGACGGGGCACAAATCGTCGACGAGTCGCTCCATCATCCGCAGCAACGGGACGTATGTTTCGGTGATCGCCTCAAAGAACCACTCTTCCCCGAGAAAATGCTCGTGCTCCGGATGACGAACGAACGGGAGATGAGCGCGTAGAATGAGGGCGAAATGGCCGGGCATTGCGGACGATTTACAGCGTCATTCCGCGCGAAGTCGAGAAATCCCGACGCAATACTTAGGTGTACGCCGCGGGCTCCCTCGACTACGCTTCGCTTCGCTCGGGATGACGATTACAATGTCCGGCAAAAGTCCTGGAAGCGGTCCAACCCCTTTTTGATCACGTCAAGGCTCGTCGCGTAACTGAACCGAACGGTGCGATCGTCGCCGAACGCAGCTCCCGGCACCACAGCGACGTTGGCTTTGCTAAGCAAACGGTCGGCGAAATTCTGAGATGTTAGTCCAAGCTGGCTGATGTTTACCAAGATATAAAACGCGCCCTGCGGTTTGACCGCAGTGACATTGGAGATCTTCGAAAGACGGTCGAACATGTAGTTGCGTCGCATATCGAATTCCTCGCGCATATCGGCGAGCGGTTGTTGGTCGCCTTTGAGCGCGGCAAGTGCGCCGTATTGCGAAAAGGACGATGGATTCGAACTGGTATGGCTCTGGATTGAATCGACCGCTCTCGTGACCGCATCAGGCGCGGCGAGATAACCGAGTCGCCAGCCTGTCATCGCGTAAGACTTGCTAAATCCGTTGATGGTAATTGTGAGATCGTAGGCTTCCTTCGACAGAGATGCGATGCTCACATGTTTGACGTCGTCGTAAACGAGCTTCTCGTAAATCTCGTCGGACAAAACATAAATGTCTTCTTCCGCGGCGACGCTGACGATCGCCTCCAATTCCTCGCGCGTATAAACAGAGCCCGTTGGGTTGCCTGGGCTGTTCATGATCAACATCTTGGTGCGCGGCGTCATCGCATTTTCGAAATCTTCCGGGCGCATTTTCCAGGCATTGCGCTCGCTGGTCGGCACGATTACGGGCTCGGCGCCGACTAACCGCACCATGTCGGGGTAGCTGACCCAGTAGGGCGCCGGAATTATGACTTCGTCGCCAGGTTGACACGTCGCGAGGATCGCGTTGTAGCATGCGTGCTTCGCACCGTTACTCACCACGACCTGACCGGCGCGATAATTCAATCCGTTGTCGGCTGCCAGTTTGTCCGCGATCGCCTGGCGCAGTTCTGGGATGCCAGCGCTTGGTGTGTATTTGGTGAAACCGGCTTCCAACGCCTCGATCGCGGCTCTTTTTATATGTTCGGGGGTATCGAAATCGGGTTCGCCAGCACCAAAGCCGCAGACGTCGATGCCCTCGGCTTTCATGGCTTTCGCCTTGCTATCGATTGAGAGAGTCAACGACGGGGTCAGTTGAGCGGCGCGTTCTGAAATTTCCATGGCAGTGATGTAGTCCACAAATGGGAGCGCAAATTATTGGCGGCGATAGAAGTTTTCAATCAGAGGTTTGAAGTTATTTTCTTCGATTCGGATTATGGCCATCTCGCGTCTGGCGTTCTCGACCGAATCCGATGCATGCGCGGCATTAACCATGATCGTTTGTCCGAATTCCTTTCGAATTGAACCAGGCGGCGCCTTGGCCGGATCAGTGGGGCCGAGGACCTCGCGAATTTTACGGACCGCGTCCACGCCCTGGTAAACAATTGCGATTGATTTTTCCGTTCCAGGCGCGTCGCGTTCGTCTGAATGACATTCACTGGGCTTTTTTCCGGCCATAAACTCGATGATGCTTTCCCAGTTTTCGCGGCCGCTTTTCGCACCGAGTTTTTTCTCAAGGACCGGCAGAACCGGCCCGTAAAACTCCTCGGCCTGTGCGACGCTCATCTGGTGGACTTTGAATCCGATGATCGAGAGGCCGGTGCGCGAAAACACTTCGATTACGCCCCCTGGACGCAGATTCGGGAACCGGAAATTGTCCGGCTTGATCAACACAAGCGTTTTCTCGATTTGAGTAACGGGCGGGTAGGGGACGGCGCGATCGAGAATCCCACCGTCCGAATCAGAAAATTCGGCCCACAGTTTTAAATCGCGCTGGACCGCGTGCGGTTCGAATTCCGTGACCACTCCCGGCTCGAAGTAAACAACATTCTCTGAATCGTCGGTGATGTAATCGCCGAAGGTATCACGAATCGTTTCGCCGCTGGTGCGCTCGTGCAGGATGTGGCCCACGACGTGATGAATCTTTTGCGCAGCATCCGGTCCGCGGAAGATCAGAAACAAAACACGCGCATGCTGACCGTTTTTCTCGCCGGTGAAATTTTTCAGCACGTACTCGCGAATCAATTGCTGTGTGGCGCGATGGCGCGGGTCGATTTCCGTCACAATCGTGTCGGCGTAACGCTTGGTTAGCTCGGCGCCCGGTGCGAACATTCGGCCGCCGACCAAATCGAGCCCGGTGCGGGAGATCAACCGCCCAAGGATGCCGCCGGTGCGCGATTTCCGAATCGAATAGGGTGTGACGATGGCATAAGCAAGCTGTTCAGATTGCATCGGTTCTTACTGTAGCGGCGGTCTACGGCGGCCGCAAAAACTTGCCGACTCAAGGTCCGGCGGGCACACCCTACCGGTTCGCCTCGCCAAAATGGCTACCCACTTCCCGCGACGCTTCGTATTGATGATGTCGCAGTGATTCCGCTGCAGGGCGCGAACCAATTCGTATTGCTGGCTGCACAAAATGCCTGAAAGAATCAGGCATTTGCCGTCCTGGAGTTTCGGAAGCATTTCGATAAGCAAATAGCCGTATAGATTTGCCGTGACCACCTCTGCATTCTCTGCCGAGTTCCATTTGCGCACATCGCCTAATTGAAAAGTGGCGCCGCGAATCTTGTTTAATCGGGCGTTTGATTTGGCCACCGAAATCGCCGCGGGATCGTTGTCGATACCTATGACCCGGTCGGCGCCGAAACATTTTGCTGACAAAGCAAGAATTCCGCTGCCGGTTCCAAGATCGACGAGCGACCATCCGGGTTTCCAGTGGCGAGTCAGTTGTTCCAAAAAACGAAGTGACATTGCCGTTGTAACGTGCTCGCCAGTCCCAAATGCCAACGAAGCTGGAATGATAATGTGGGAGCGATCTTTGTACCGCGACAGTCGGGACACCAAGGTCCCTCCCACGCTCGAAAGGACCAATCGTTTCCCGATCTTAATCGGTTTGGAATCGGCACGCGTAAATCGCTCGAGCCAATTGCGCGGCAAAACCTCGATTCGGCCGCCAAATTCTTTGAGCAGCGCAGATGAATCGCTCCGCGAGCGGCATACAATTTCCAGTTCCAGACGCTTAAATCCGGGTTTGCGTACGATCACGAGCTGGCCGTGAGCGTGCGCCTGAAGGAGGTCTTCGTGCGCTTCAACCCAATGTAATTCGGCTCTTTTGCGCCACAGATACACAGGGAAACTCTATAGCTTGTAGGCTTTGGGCGGCCCGCCTGCGCCAACGCTGCGGCGCGCTCGCTCCAGCCTTCGATTTGCGCTCCGCTCCAAGCGAAGGCTGGAGCGGGTGACGAGGCTCGAACTCGCGACGTCCACCTTGGCAAGGTGGTGCTCTACCAACTGAGCTACACCCGCAGTTTTGAGAGGGACAATAATGTCCAGCCAAGTGCGCGACGCAACCTTTTAATTGCCCCCTAAAGCCCCAAAATCGTTGAATCCAAATCGGGCGTTTGCTGCATCCTATGATCAAACGCTCTATGAAAAAATTATTCGTCCTCTGTATGTGCTCGATAGCTCTGGCTGGCAGCTTGTTTGCGCAGGTTCCAACCGATACCCCGATTGCGAGCCCGACAGCAGCAACGGCAGCAACAGCCGCGACAGTGGCAGCGCCAATAGCAGCGCCAGCATCAACAGCAACGAGAGCACCGCGTGCGACGTCTAATTCCGCTTCATCCGATCTCGCCGACAAAATCCACCAGAAACTGGAGAAAAAGCTTGGTCGCAAGCATGGGATCATGATTGACACGGATAAAAACGAAGATCCGGATCTTGAAAAGATGCGTGATTTTATCGCGATCCCGATCGTGGCGATCGTGTTCTTGTCCATATTCGGCGCACCCGTGGCGATTGTCCTGATGATTGGAATAATTTCACTTATATCGACCCGAATGCGGCAGCGGACCATCCGGATGATGGTGGAGAAGGGTCAGCCCGTTCCCGCTGAACTGCTCGCACCCACTACGCGAGGCATCCGTCGGCGTTCGGATGCAAGACGAGGGGTTGTCTGGACGATGGTGGGTCTTGGCCTGATGATCTGGCTCGCTGCGGTCAACGATTGGGAAGGCGGTGCGTGGTCTTTCGGACTGATCCCGTTCCTGATCGGACTTGGATATTTGATCGTATGGAAATTGGAAAACAAAAAGGACATTCCGCCTCCGCCCCCGGCACCGTAATATTGCGGCCGTGGAGCTTACTGATGCGGACCTCGTTGCGCGAGTTCTTGCCGATGACGATCAGCACGCCTTCGGCGAACTCGTGCGCCAGCATCAATCGAGCGTGCGCGGTCTGCTGCGACAACTCACCCGCACAGATCTTGCTCTGGCAGACGACCTTGCACAGGAAGCTTTTCTCCGGGCCTACAAGAACATCCGCAATTTTCGCGGTGAAGCGCGATTTTCCACTTGGCTCTATCGAATCGCCTACAATTGTTTTCGCGAGGATGCGCGGCGGCGCAAGGAGTTGGTCGGCGTGGATGAGGCGCAAATGCAGGCAGAACAGGATCCGCAGACTGTCGATCCCGGTTTGAGACACGATCTTATGCACGCGCTTAGTTTGCTTCCGTTACACGAGCGCAGCGCGATTGTACTTTGCTGCCAAAATGGTCTGTCCCACGATGAAGCCGCGCGTGTCCTTGACATTCCGCTCGGCACGGTAAAAACAAATGTTCTGCGTGGCCGCGAAAAACTAAAACGCACACTGGCGGCGTGGGGGCCGAATTGATAAAGTGAATTCAATGATCGACGACGAGACGCTAGACCGCCAACTGCGCGAAGCCGTGCCCTACATTAACGATCACGGCTTTACTGCGCGCGTTATAGCCAGGCTGCCGGGAGCGCGGCGTGAGCCGCAATGGCTGCGTGCAATGATCGTCGTTGGGCTGGCGTTACTCGGAGCCGGAATGGCCTATTTCCTTTCCGGTGGCGGCAGCTTGGTTCGCCAAGGCGTGGTCCAGATGGCGGACTTCCCGATTTGGCTGTTGCTGGTGTTCGCGTTCGGTTGTGGCCTCGTCGTCGGTGCGTTCGCTGTCATCGTCGCCATCCGCAAGACGCCCGAAGTACGCGATCTGACCCGGCTGGATTTTTGAAGAGCCGAGTTGATTACGCCCCGGCGAATTCGCGCGCCTGCTGCACATCACGCTCGATTTGCCGGACGAGAGCGTCAACGTTCTCGAATTTCTTCTCCGGCCTGAGATAACGGACGAAACGCAGCTCGAGGTCTTTGCCGTAAATGTCGCGATTGAAATCGAGGAGGTAAACCTCGAGAATGCGCTCCGATCCGCCACTGCTCATCGTCGGCCGAAAACCGAGATTCACCATGCCTGGATATACAACACCATCGAGCGTTGCTTCGGCGAAATAAACGCCGTTCGGCGGAAATTGCTCGCTGTGGGCGCTCAGGTTTGCGGTCGGAAATCCGATTTTCTTTCCCAGATCATCGCCATGCACAACAGTCCCCAGGATCGTGTATTCGCGGCCAAGCATGGTCGCGGCTTTTTTTAGATCGCCTGCTTCGATAGCGCGACGAATCGTTGTGCTGCTTACAATTTCGCCATTAACAGTCACCGGTGGAATTCCCACGACGTTGAAATCAAACTGCGCACCGAGTTTTTTAAGCAACTGGAGATTGCCGCGTCGATTTCTTCCAAAGGACCATTCGTGTCCGACGCAAATTTCACGCAGCGGTTTCGAATGCTGGACCAATTGCTGCACGAAATCCTCGGGTTCGGTGGCGGCAAAATGTTTATCGAACGAAATGATCAGAAGATGTCTCACACCAAGCGCGCGAATCAGGGCGACCTTGTGCGGCGTCGCGGTAAGCAAATGCGGTGCTTTGTCAGGACGCAGTATTTTTTCCGGGTGCGGATCAAAGGTGACTACCACAGGCGTTGCATTCACAGCCCGAGCGTGTTCCGCGGAAGTCGAAATGACTGCCTGATGCCCGAGATGGACCCCGTCGAAGACACCGATGGCGAGGAAGACCGGGCTTGGTAATTGCGAGAGCTCCGGAATCGAACGGAGGATTTGCATCATAACTCACTATGCTCCGCGCATCCTGGAAACTTCCGGCAAACTCAGCATCTGATTGAGAATATCCTCTCGCGTCGCGTTTTTGATTTCGTCGACGGTAATCGCATTGGTGACGTCGAAGCGGCCTGATTTTGTTCGACGCAGCGATTTCAAATGCGCGCCGCAGCCGAGAGCTTCGCCGATGTCGTGAGCGTAGGTGCGAACATAAAATCCTTTGCTACACAGCACGCTGAAATCGATTTCGGGCAATTCGATCCGGTCGATTGTGTAGCGATAGACATGGACAAGGCGTGGCTCGCGCTCCACGACTTTTCCCTGACGCGCCAGCTTATATAACGGCACGCCGCCGTGCTTCTTCGCCGAAACCATGGGCGGCAACTGGTAAAAATCGCCGCGGAATTTTTCGAACGCAGTCCGGATTTGATTTTCATCCAGCGCGGGCACAGGACGCTGCTGAATGACTTCGCCTTCCCGGTCCTGTGTGTCGGTAGTCACGCCGAGCACGAACGTGCCCACGTATTCTTTGTCCTCACTCATGAGCAAATCCTGAACCTTTGTGCCGCGGCCCACAGTGAGCAGAAGCAAACCCGTGGCGATCGGGTCAAGCGTGCCACAATGACCGATTTTTTTCGTTCCAAGTTTACGGCGAGCCAGCGCCACCACGTCATGCGACGTCATCCCGTCGGCTTTATCCACGAGCAGGACGCCGTCAGGAGAGGCAGGCGCGCTTAACGGCTTCACGAGTTTCCTCCAGAACTTTTTCTTCCGCTTCCGCCAACGTTCCGCGCACGCGCGCCCCGGCAGCGAGTGTGTGCCCGCCGCCGCCAAATTTCTGACAAATCGCGCATACATCCACGCCTTCGTTTTTGGAACGCATGCTGACGCGCACCTTTCCGTCGGAAAGTTCCTCGAAAAACACAGCGACGATAACACCGTGAACTGCGCGTAGATGATCGATTAATCCTTCGTTGTCTTCGGGAATCACACCAAGCTCTGCCGCGGTCTTTAAGCTGAGGCCAAATGTTGCGACGCGACCGCCTTCACTAAAGCGCATCGTTCGCAATAGCTCGCGCAAAAGTTCGAGTCGGCGCCGAGGATAGTTCTCGTACAGTTGCTGGCTGATTTTTCCGACGTCGAGATCGCCATCGCGCACCAGCCCGGCAGCAATTTCAAACGTGCGCGCGCTCGTTTTTGGATATTGAAAGGAGCCCGTATCAGTTGAGATCGCAGCGAAGAGATTTTCCGCAATATCGTGGTCGAAGGGCAGGCCCTGGCTCTTGATCAATCTGAAAATGATTTCGCCCGTTGCAGGCGCGCTTGGATCGATGATCACCAGGTCCCCATAACCGGGATTCGTGACGTGATGATCGATGTTGATCCAGATTTTCGCCGACCCCACGGCCGCGAGGGTCGTGCCCAACCGGTTTTGAATTGCGGTGTCGAGCGCGATGGCAACATCCACGTGCTCCGCAGTTGCAGGCTCTTTCGTCAGCAATTCAGCGCGTGGAAGGAACGAATACTTTTCGAGCATGCCTTCTTCGTTCCAGATGCCCACGTTCTTACCAAGCTTCTGGAGCGACAGGCCAAGCGCGAGTTGGCTGCCAAGCGCATCGCCATCGGGGCGAACATGACTGAGCACAACGAACTGCTGATGTTCGCGAAGCACGCGGCCGATCTCTTCGAACGTCGTGTTACTCACTCGTCTTGGCCGTCGCGTTTGCTGAGGTCGTCCAAAATTTCAAGCACGCGCGCACCGCGTTTGATGGACTCGTCGAGGTGAAAAATGAGATGCGGCGTGTATTTCAACACAACGTGTCGGGACAACTCCGCTTGCAACGCCGGGCGATACGCTTCCAGCCTATTGATCACGCTGTCTCGATTGCCGGCGCCGAGAGTGCTCACGAAAACGTGCGCGCTCTTAAGATCGGGGGCAACATCGACAGCATTAATGCTGACCAGTGCTCCTTCGAAATTAATTTCGCGCGCGATGATCCCGCTTAGCTCGCGTTTCACCAATTCGTTTACGCGTAGTTGCCGATGTTTCATATGTGTGAAGGCAATTCTGGGAAACGCCGGCGTCCTCCGCGGCGGACCACCTATAATTTCTGGGCGATTTGCTCGAGCTGATAACACTCGATCACGTCGC
>QHQV01000442.1:0-3741 GCA_003219945.1 Verrucomicrobiota bacterium
CCGGCAGCTGCGAGTGGGGTGAAGCCGATCGCGCCGTTATTGCTCGGGATGGCCGTAGTGGTGCTACTGGTGTCGTGCCTTAACCTCGCAAACATGTTGCTCGCGCGCGGCACCGCGCGGCGCAAGGAAATTGCGATTCGTCTCGCGCTCGGCAGCAGTCGTTGGCGCATTGTGCGCCAGCTTCTCAGCGAAGGCTTTGTTCTGGCGCTGCTCGGCGGCATGGGTGGACTCATCCTTGGATTGTGGTCGTCGGACCTGCTGATTGGCTCAATGCGCAAATTCATGCCTTTTGAGATTGTGTGGTCGACCGGAGCGAACCCCGCAATTCTGGCCGCAACATTTGGATTTTGCCTGCTCGGGACGTTGATGTTTGCGCTTGGGCCGGCCTTAAAGATCTCGCGCAGCGCAGTGATCACCGATCTGAAGGAACATGCCGGGGAAGATGTGATGCGACGTCGGTGGAAATTTTTACCGCGTAACCCGCTCGTCATTGTGCAGATCGCGTTCTCGCTCGCTCTGCTGACCGCAGCCGCTTTGTTTGTGCGTGGCGCGGGCAAAGCGGCGTCCGTCGATAGCGGGCTAAAACCGGGCGCAAGCTATCTGCTCGAAGTTGATGCAAGCCTGGCCGGCTATGAACCGAAACGCGCGCAGGCACTCTATCAGGACTTGAACGCGCGGCTGGCAGCGCTGCCGGGCGTAGAGCACGTGAGCATTTCGGCAACCGTTCCGTTCGGGATAACTTCGTCGGACAAGAACGTTGAACGCGCGGGTGTACATCCCGTTGCAGAGGCCAAGCCGTCCAACGCCGCTGAAGGCCTTCCTTTCAAGGCAGCCTGGAACAGCGTTGGCGCGGATTATTTTACAACGGTTGGATTGCCGGTGGTGCGTGGTCGCGCGTTTACCGAGGCGGAAGCAACACAACCTGGTCCGAGGGTGGCAATCATTGATGAACCCCTGGCTAAAAAGCTTTGGCCGGACGGCGACGCACTTGGACAACGTGTTCAGTACGCGGGTGAAAATGCGCTGTCGGGGCAGCGCGGAGGAGGCGCCGCCGGTGGAGCGAGCACCGAGTTGAGTGAGGAGAAGCAGGACGAGACGATCGAAATCATCGGCATCGTGCCTGCAACCCGCCACGATCTTTTTGCTAACGAAGAGCCGGACGGCTCGATTTACCTCCCGTTCGCGCGTGGATTCCAAAGCGATGTTTTCCTTTTTGTCCGATTCCGTTCGCTCGCCCACGGAACCGAAGCCAGCACGGCCGATTTGCTGCGACGCACGGTGCGCGACGTCGATGCCGCGATCCCGATTATCTCGTTGCAAACATTTGCCCAGTATCTTGATTCGAACCTGGACCTTTGGCTTGTTCGCGCCGGCGCCGGGTTGTTCTCGATTTTTGGGGGACTGGCGCTTGGTCTGGCCGTCGTTGGTCTCTACGGAGTCAAAGCGTATTCCGTGGCGCGACGCACACGCGAGATCGGGATTCGCATGGCGCTTGGCGCGGGGCCAGCCGCGGTCTTGCGATTAATCATGGGGGAAGGTGCGGTCATGCTTCTTAGCGGTGTCGCACTTGGTTTTGTTCTTGCCGCCGCGACTGGAAAAATACTCAGCGGGATCTTGTATGAGGTTGGCGCGCTCGATCCAATCGCCTTTACCGCCGCGCCTTTGTTGCTTGCCATCGCCGCCCTCGTCGCGACCTGGCTACCAGCGCGTCGCGCAGCCACGTTGAATCCGGTCGAAGCTCTTCGGTACGAATAGACCAACAATGCAAACGTTTATCCAGGATCTTCGGTTCGGCTGTCGAATGCTTCGGCGCAGTCCCGGCTTTTCAATCCTTGCGCTGCTTTGCCTCACACTAGGTATTGGGACAAACGCCGCGGTGCTCAGTTGGATCGAAGGAATTTTGATCCGTCCGTATCCGCTCGTGCCGCATCAGGACCAAATGTTTGCGCTCATCGGCACGACGCGCGGCGTCCCCGAACACAACGGACTCTCTTATCCGGACTTCATCGATCTTGAAAGAAACTCCACGCTTTTTGAGTCGTTCATCATCGATCGCATCACCGGTACGACGCTGAGCGTCGGCGACCGCGCCGAACGCGCATCGGTGGGAATAGTCTCGGCGAATTATTTCGATGCACTCGGAGTGAAACCAATCCTCGGTCGCGGATTTAGACCCGAAGAAGGAACTGGACGCAATGCGCATCCCGTTACGGTGATCGCTTATCGGACCTGGAAAGATCGCTACAATTTCGATCCGACCATTATCGGGCGAAGCCAAGTTCTGAACGGCGTTCAGCATACGATCATCGGCGTCGCGCCGGAAAGGTTCCATGGCACGTTCGTGGGCTACTCATTCAGTTTCTGGGTGCCGACATCGATGCAGGAAACGTTCGACACGACGGGGTACAAATTGGAAGACCGCGGTGCGCGCTGGATCGAGGGGTACGCGACTTTGAAACCTGGCGTGTCACGGCAGCAAGCGCAGGCCGAGCTGAATTCAATCTCACAACGGTTTGAAAAAGATTTTCCGGATACCGATCGCGGTCACGAGAACCAGCTCGTCCCGTTGTGGAAAACGCCTTTCAACGGCGCCGGAAACATGACGCCCACGCTCGCGGTTACAATGGCAGTGGTGTTTTTGGTTTTGCTGATCGCGTGCGCCAACGTCAGTAATCTTTTGCTCGCGCGTTCGTTGCTGCGCCGTCATGAGATGGCGATGCGCCTAGCGCTTGGCGCCGGGCGAGGTCGTCTGGTCAGGCAATTGGTGACGGAAGGATTATTGCTTTCGCTGATAGCAGCGGTCGGCGGAATTGCAGTCGCATATTGGTGTCGTAATGCGCTCGTGCTTGCGTTTCCCCCGCCGTTGCCTGGAACCGTGATCGACTACCCCGGCCAAATCGATTGGCGCGTGCTCGCCGCGAGCGCTGGGATTTGCATGGCATCGACTCTGTTATTTGCGCTGGTGCCCGCGATTCGCTCGAGCGATGTCGATCTTTCAAACGCGCTCAAAGCCGAAGCGGGCGGCGTTCTCGGCGGCAGCAGCCGATCGCGATTGCGTTCCCTACTTGTACTCGTGCAGGTCTCGCTCAGTTTCATTTTACTCGCCGGCACCGGATTACTTTTGCAAAGCCTGATTAAAATGCGAAACGCGAGTCCCGGCTTTAACACGAATGTGGTTTCCTCCGTGGTTGATTTGTTTTCGGCCGGCTACAAGCTGGACCGCGCCAAGATTTTTCATACCCAGTTGCTGGATCGTGTGCGGACACTGCCTGGCGTTGAATCGGCCGCACTTACGCGTGTGATTCCGTTTAGTTACAACGTCTTTTCTTCGGCACCCATCGAGATCGACGGATACCAGCCGCCGCCGAACGAACAACCGACAGTGGAGTATGTCGAAGTCACGGA
The DNA here is from genome assembly GCA_003219945.1 of Verrucomicrobiota bacterium. Lineage (GTDB taxonomy): Bacteria > Verrucomicrobiota > Verrucomicrobiia > Chthoniobacterales > UBA10450 > Udaeobacter. The sequence continues at coordinate 3,406 of QHQV01000442.1, forward strand.
AGATTACTTCACGACGCTTGGAATCCCGATTGTTTCCGGCCGCGAGTTTATGCGCACTGACAACGAGAACATGCCGCCGGTGGCAATTATCAACGAAACGATGGCCGCGAAATATTGGCCAGGAAAGAATCCGGTCGGCCAACGCCTCAAGTCCAAGGATCGTTGGCTGCAGATCGTCGGGATCACCAAAAATTCCAACTACCGCAGCAAAACTGAGACGCCCGTTCCATTCTTTTACGTGCCGCTGCGGCAGAATTTTCGCGTGCAAAACAGTTTGCTCATTCGGACGCCTGAAACGCCGGGCGCGATGATGAAGGCGATCGCGCGCGAGGTCCA
>QHQV01000442.1:3882-4230 GCA_003219945.1 Verrucomicrobiota bacterium
TATTCTGTTTCACAAGGCACGCGTGAGCTCGGATTGCGAATGGCGCTCGGCGCCGGCGTGAAAGATCTTTTGGGATTGGTCATGTCGCACGGACTTCGACTAACTGCAGCCGGTATTGTTATTGGAGCAGTAGCCGCGGTGGTTCTCACACGTCTGATGGGCAACTTGCTTTACAAGGTAAGTCCGCGTGATCCGATCGCATTTGGGACAGCATTCATCATTTTACTCGTCGTTGCATTGATCGCCTGCTTTCTCCCTGCCTGGCGCGCAACGCGCATCGATCCGGTTCAGGCGTTACATGAACAGTGATGAATTAAAAGCCACTCGCACATGTTAAAAGATATTCGA
>QHQV01000443.1 GCA_003219945.1 Verrucomicrobiota bacterium
TTCCTCCATTTTGCGCAGGACATCGCTCATATCGTCCACTTCGTCCCACACATCCTGGCTCACGTAAATTGGTGCCTTTTGCTGGGTGGCCATGGCGATGCAATCGCTCGGTCGTCCATCCAACTCGATGATCTTTTTTTGCTGCAACTCATTTTCGACCTGAATGATGACGCGCGCGTAATAAGTCGCGTTTTTCAGATCGTTGATGATCACGCGCTCGACTTTCGCACCGAGCGCGGCGAGCAAATGCGCCATCAAATCGTGAGTGAGAGGGCGCTCTTTGGTAATGTGACGCATGAACATGGTAATCGCGCTGCCGACGGTTTGATCGACATAAATGATGAACACCTTCTCATTGTTTCCTAGGAAGACCGCGCACCCGCCGCTCGTCGGTAAAACTGCCCGCACCTGCACCTCGATCACCGTTTTGTTCATCGCGTAAACAGTACGTGTGCGAAGAGGAAACACAAGCTGTGCGAGGGGACACCGCTCATCCATCACGTGCGTCATACGCGTTAGACGAAGATTTTCGCGGTACGGGCTTGAATGTTCTGCGCGCTGATTAATATGCGCATTGCAGTTGATACCGCCTTGCGCAACGACAATGAAATCGGAATGGGATATTGAATCAGCCATCGCCACATACAACGTGGAGGGATGGGGCGAGGGTTATTTTACGGTCAACAGCTCAGGCAACGTCGAAGCGCAGCCGTTGAAGAACGATGGCGGTTCGATCGATCTGCTGGAAGTCGTCAATGAAGCGCGTGCAAGAAACCTCAGTTTTCCGTTATTGATTCGGTTCCAGGATTTGCTCCGGCACCGAGTCGAATCAATCAATCGCGCATTTCAAAGCGCGATCTCTGAGTTCCGCTATCAAAATCATTATCGCGGGGTTTTTCCGATCAAGGTCAACCAGCTGCGCGAAGTCGTCGAAGAGATCGTCGATGCAGGCGAACAATTCCATTTTGGACTCGAGGCCGGCAGCAAGCCAGAGCTCGTCGCCGCGCTTGCGATGCAGAAAGGTCCGAAGACTTTGATCATCTGCAATGGCTACAAGGATCCTGGTTTCATTCGGATCGCGTTGCTCGGTCGCAAACTAGGCAAACCAGTCGTAATCGTCGCAGAAAAGCTGGAAGAGGTTGAGCAAATCATCCGCGCGTCGAAGGAGGTTGGCGTCGAGCCTTGGCTTGGAATTCGTGCTCGCTTACACAGCAAAGGCTCCGGTAAATGGTCGCCGAGCGGCGGCGAGAACGCTAAGTTTGGGCTGGACACGACGAATCTGGTCGCTGCGAGTCAGATGTTAAAGGATGCCGGGCTGGCACATTGCCTGAAACTTGTCCATTTTCACGTCGGATCGCAGGTGCCGGACATTTCGACGATCAAGCGTGCAGTGCGCGAAGGCGCGCGATATTACGCCAAGCTGTCGAAACTTGGACACGAACTTGGTTATCTCGATGTCGGCGGCGGGCTCGGTGTCGATTACGATGGATCGCGCAGCGATTTTGACAGTTCGACCAATTATTCGCTCCAGGAATACGCGAACGACGTCGTCTGGAACATCATAGACGTTTGTGACTCCGAAGGCGTCGCGCATCCGGCGATTGTGAGCGAGAGCGGGCGCGCCACTGTCGCGCATCATTCTGTGCTCGTGGTCGAAGCGTTTAGTTCGATTGAAAAGACAGCACCAAAGCTCAAGGTCGAAGCGAGCGAAAAGGACCACAAACTGGTAGCGGACATTGTTGACGTGAAACAGCGGTTGAAACGCGGAAATCGTCTTGAGAGTCTGCACGACATCCAGCAAATCAAAGAAGAATCGCAGCAAACGTTCGACCTCGGTCTGCTCGATCTTGAATCGAAAGCGAAGATCGACACGCTTTACTGGCAGGTCGCTCACCAAATCGTTAACATGCATCGCGGCTTGCGTTATGTGCCGGACGAAGTGAAGCAGCTGGAAACAACGCTCGGCGACCAGTACATCTGTAATTTCTCCGTGTTCCAGTCGCTGCTTGATCACTGGGCGCTTGGGCAACTGTTCCCGATCATGCCGATCCATCGGCTTACCACGCCGCCTGATCGCAACGGCACCATAGTGGATATCACCTGCGATTCAGACGGAAGAGTCTGCAAGTTTGTCGATTTGCAGGACGTGAAGGAGACACTGCCGCTACATCGAATCCATCCCGGCGAAATATATTACCTCGGCCTCTTCATGGTGGGCGCTTACCAGGACATCATGGGTGATCTGCACAATCTGTTTGGCCGGGTCACGGAGGTACACGTTTTTCTCGATCCAGATGAAGAATCGGGCTGGTACATTGAGGAAGTGATTGAGGGCAGCACAATCGGCGAAGTGCTCGCAATGACTCAGTGGGATAAACTTGAGCTGATGCGCCGGCTCAAAGCGCAAGTAGATGAGGCGATTAAAACCGATCGCCTCAAGCCCAACGATGCAATGCGACTGCTCGATGACTACGAGCGTTTCCTGCAGGAATACACCTATCTCAGTTTCAATGGTGTGAAGGCGCCGGCGCAACCGGGCAGTTGGCTACCGCTCAGCTGATGACAGCGGCGGGCGCGTTCGTGCGGTTGATAATCATCGTGATCGTCGCTGCGGCGTTGCCCTGTCGAGCAGAAGACGTAATCAGCGGCCGGTGGGAGGGCGCTGCCCGAATTGCTGACGAAGAGTTAAACGTGATTGTCGATCTTGCGCAGCAAAACAGCGTGTGGGTAGGATCGATCATTCCCGGGCTCGGAGTGAAAGGCACGCCGCTCAGGGACATCAAAGTGCAACCGCCCGATGTAAATTTTGCCGTGAAAGACGTGCTCGGAATTCAACTGAACTTGCGGCTGCTCGATGCGAACAACAAGTTGGCCGGCAATTTTGAGCAGGCCGGAAATCGCGCACTGGTAACGCTGCAGAAAACAGGACCGCCCCAGGTTGAGTATCCGCCGCGGAACACGCCAGTGGCGAAAGAACTCGAAGGCGAATGGAAAGGTGGCTACGAAACGCTTGGTTACACGCGTCATGTGTCGATCAAGTTCGCGAATCACCCCGATGGCGCGACGGCGGAGTTTGTGATTGTCGGGCGGAAGCACAACCTTCTGCCGGTGGATCTCGTCACGCAGGAAGGGGAAATCGTGATGGTTGATTCGCACGAGATGGGATTCAGCTTCGAAGGACGGCTGCGAAATGGAAAGCTTATGGGCGCAATTCGGCAGGCCGCCATGGAAACCCAACTGGTTTTGGTGCGCGCAAAATGACAAAGCAGATTTCAGGCAGTGTCGTTTTGCTCGCCGCGTTTTGCGCAGCGACGGTGATCAACGCTCAATCGATGTTTCGCGGAGATGCGATGCACTCCGGTACGTATGCGGGACCCGCGCCGCGACAATTCCATCGTAGAGGATGGAAATTTCCTACCGGCGATCGTGTGATCTCGTCGGCGGTCTTCAAAGATAACGTGATCTACTTCGGCGGAGACGACGGAAATGTGTACGCGGTCGACGCCGCGACCGGGCATCAAATTTGGAAGCGAGCGACGAACGGACCGGTGCCCGCCACGCCGGCGATTGCCGACGGCACGGTTTACGTCGGCAGTTACGACGGAAAGTTTTACGCTTTCAACGCGCAGACCGGCGCGTTGAAATGGAAGTTTGCGACCGATGGTGAGCGCCGGTTCGAAGCAAAAGGCTTGCATGGAATGCAACCGAAGGACCAGACGATTGCCGATCCGTTTGATATCTTTCTCTCAAGTCCGGTCGTGGGGAATTGCGTGGTT
>QHQV01000444.1 GCA_003219945.1 Verrucomicrobiota bacterium
AGGCTATCGCAAGGGGCGTCGTCATTCCAATTCTCGGGCGCGATCTTCTGCGTATTCAGATCGATGGTCGCGAGCAACTTCTCTACGAATACCTCGCTGCGGAACTGGCGACCCAGTTAGAAGTCGAATGCGGTCCATCTGCCAGCATTGACCAGGTAGTAGCCGCCTATCTTAATGCCAGCCGTCAGAACTCCCGCGACGACGTGAACTTGAAGGCGCTCGAGATTCTCAGCCAGCTTCGTGATCCAGATGGCCGGACTCCGGTTGCCGAACCACTCCGCAAGCTCGCAACAATCGAGCCGCTACGGCTGTTCATCAGCACGACGGTGGATTCGCTCCTTGCAACGGCGCTTGGCTCACCTCCCGACCATGTTTTCGCCTACTCGCCGAATTCCACCCTCGCGGATATTCCACGCGACTATGCCCGCTCGCGACACCGCGTGGTCTACCATCTATTCGGCAGGATCTCGGGGATTCCAGATAGCGCGCTAATTGACGAGGAAATCCTCGAGTTCATCTGGAAACTCCATGAGGAGTCTATGTCTACGCGCCTCACTAACCTGTTCGACGAACTGCGCAACAAGCGCCTGCTCCTCATCGGCAACGCCCATCCCGATTGGCTAGCGCGGTTCTTCGTTCGCCTCGCCCGCCGCGACCGGCTCAACAGTGGAAACGAGGCCCGGGAATTTGTGGTTGACGGAGCAGTCGCCACGGACGCGCATCTGCATGATTTTCTGGAAAATTTCAGCCCGCAGACCAAGTTCTTTGGCGCGACCGATCCGATCAACTTTGTAAACGAGCTCGTGGAAAAGTGGGAAGCTTTCCCCAACAAGCCCTCCGCCGCGCCCGAGTCTTTGGACCCCGCGACGGTCACGAAGCCTCCAGCGGTTTTTGTTAGCTACGCCAGCCAAGACCATGACGCGGTCGAACGGCTTCAAGCCAGCCTCTCCGGCGCAGGATTGGATGTGTGGTTTGACAAGGCGCGCCTTAAGTCCGGTGACCCTTGGTGGCCAGTGATCGAACGGAACATCGCCGGCTGCGACGTCTTTCTCGCTGTGATCTCCATAAACAGCAACAAGCGCGATGAAGGCATCTTCATCCGCGAATGGAACCGCGCTCTGGAGCGGCTCCAAGACATGGACAAAGCCAGCGCCCGCCTTATTCATCCGGTGATTGTAGACGACACGGCGGAGGGGGCCGTGACCTTTAGCGGTTTCGGCGGGTTTCATTACACTCGCGCGACCGGCGGCGAGCCCCAGGAGGACTTTATCAAAACCTTGACGACCATCGTTCGCGAACGTCGCTTGCGGGCTGCCGCCCAATGAACGGGTCCCCGACGCAGACTACCGATTCACAGCATCCCTGGATTGGGCTTGCGTCTTTTACCGAAGGCGATCAGGAGTTCTTTGTCGGCCGTGGTGATGAGATTGAGCAGTTAGTCCGTCTGGTGCGACGCGATACGCTCACGTTGCTTTATGGCGTTTCGGGCCTTGGCAAAACTTCACTGGTTCAAGCCGGATTGTTCCGGAGGCTGCGAAACGAAAACTATCTGCCTGTCCCGATCCGGCTCGATTTCCTCGAGAGCGCCGCCCCTCTCGCGAAGCAAGTGCTCGATGCCATTGCCGTAGCCGCTGCCGAGGCGCCTGTGGATGCGCCTCAGCTGCAACCGGGCGAGACGCTTTGGGAATATTTTCACCGACTGGACAACCATTTTTGGAGTCCGCGTAACGAACTTGTCACTCCTTTTCTCGTCTTCGACCAGTTCGAGGAATTCTTTACCCTTGGCCGCGAGACTGCCGATCGAAACCGGCGCGGCTCGGACTTCATAAGTGAACTGGCTGATCTAGTAGAGAACCGCCCGCCCGCTGCGCTGCGCGAAGATCCCGCACGGGCCAGGGAGTTCAATTTCAAACCTACGCCCCTCAAGGTTCTCCTCTCAATGCGGGAGGACTACCTTGGAGATCTTGATTATATCCGTTCGAAGTTTCGCGCCCTGACCCAGAACCGTCTGCGCTTGCGACCCATGGGCGAACGACAAGCGCGCGAAGTCATCGAGCTTGGTGCGTCATTGCTCGCAAATGGCGCCGAAGATCGCATCGTAAAATATGTCGCTGGTGCGAGTGCAAACGGCGAGGGCCCTGACATCACTGTGGCCCCTGCACTCCTCAGCTTGGTATTGAGAGAGCTCAACGAACGACGCCTCAGAAGCGGACCGGACGCGAAAATCACGCCCGATCTTCTCGACCTTGAACAGGAAAAAATTCTGGAGGATTTCTATCTGCGGACGCTCAAAGACTTTCCAGGCGGCGTGCAAACTTTCGTGGAGGACAAACTCCTTACCGCGGGAGGCCATCGAAACAGTTGCGCTCTGGACGATGCGCTTACCCGGCCGGATGTGACGCAGCCAATTCTTAATCAACTCGTCGATCGCCGGCTTCTCGCCTACGAGGACCGCCATAACACGAGAAGAGTGGAGATCACACATGATGTCTTGCTCCCTGTCATCAAGGCAAGTCGGGACATTCGCCTAACGAGTGAAGCGCGTGCCGAGGCGGACCGCTTGCGCGCCAGCGAAGCGGCGCAAAGACGCAAGCAGCAAATCACCACGGCCGTCGCCTGCGGCCTTGCACTTCTGTTGATCGCTACGGTCTGGGGTGGTAATTACGCCTTTTTCCAAGAACATAAGGCTTATTATCGCGAATTTGCCAAGCGGCGCGGTTTTCCGGTTGGCATCGGGCCACTTTCCAAATCGGCCGCCCGCAATATGCCCGTTTCGTTTTTGCTCGTTCACAAGGGGATGGTGCGCGAGGGCTGGAAACTCCATTGGAAACCGGCATTTCGAGTCCAAGCACTGAACGGTCTTTTGCAACTAACGACCAATCATTCAGTCTTTCCCTATTTATGGAAGGGAGAATTAGAATCGCAGGACGCACAGGACGAAACCCCTGGTGAGAAAGGTGAGGAAAAATCGGGATCCAAGAACGCTCCGGACGAAACCCTTGGTAAAACCCTTGCTGAGAAGGCTAGGCAATTGGGACTAAAGACGGTCTGTCAGTGGGAGTTTGTTTCAACAACGACGGGCGAAATCATCTATGAGCGAGCGCTCGATCGCAAAGGACGCATGGTGTATGGGCTTATTTACTCGCCGCCGGAATCGGGCTCTCCCTCAATTGGGTTGACGCGACTTGTCGGACCCAATGGATTTCCACAGTTGCAGCGTACCTCTGCCGCCGAATATGTGGAGATCCATTACAATGAAGCGGGCTTGGAAGAGCGCATCATGTACCGCGATAGCAAGGGTCTAGCGGCCGCAGGACCTGACGGCGCTTTTGGACGAAGCATGCAATATGATGATCGCGGCCGATTGACCGGTGTCCTGTCGCTGGACGCGAATGGTCGAAGGATGATCGACAACTCGGGGAATTCCGGGATAAAGGCCACTTACGATAACAACGGGTGGGAAGTTGAGGAAACGGCCGTCGGGCCCGATTTGAAACCGATGCCTTTGAAGGATGGATATGTCACCGCAAAAATGCAGTACGATCGATACGGTAGATTGGAACGAATGACATTTCACGGCCTCAAGGGCGAGCCGGTCGTATCGAAGAATGGTTACCATGGCTTTGAGGCAAAGTACGACGAGCACGGCAACGAGACCGTTGAGACCTATCTCGGTGAGGACGGAAAACCAATGGCTGCCGCCGACGGCTATGCGACAATGCGATCGGCCTACGACGCACGAGACAACTTGATCCGGGTGACTTTCCAAGACGTCAACGGAGAGCCTGTCCTGTCCAGGAAGAATGGTTACTACGGTTGGGAGGCAGAGTACGATGAAAAGGGCAACAAGATTATTTCGACCTACATCGATAAAGATGGCAAACCAATGCCAGGCGCTGACGGCTATGCAACATTGAGAATGGC
>QHQV01000387.1 GCA_003219945.1 Verrucomicrobiota bacterium
TGCGAGTTGTACAACCTCGACGAGGATTTCTCACAGGCTGACAACGTTGCAGAAAAGTATCCCGACAAAGTACGTGAGCTGACCGCGCTCTTTTGGTCGGACGCCGAGAAATACCAGGTGTTGCCGTTACTTGGAGAGATGGCGACGGTGTGGGGTTTTCCCAAAGGCTTACCGGACCAGACGAAATTCACTTACGAAAACGGAATCGAAAACATTTCTTCAGGCATGATCCCGCCGATCTACAATCGTTCCTACAGCATCAGCGCCGATCTCGATAATCCAGGCCATGCTGGCGCATTTGGGCTGCGCCCTGGAGTCGCGGGCGTGATCGTTGCTGAGTCCAGTTTTCTCGGCGGCTTCTCGCTTTACGTTGAGAACGGCCATCTCAAACACACCTACAGCTTGCTTGGCTTGAAACTGGACACCATCAGTTCGCGCGATGCGCTGCCCGCGGGAAAAGTCAACGTTCGTTACGAATTCACCGCCGATAAACCGGGCGAGTTCGGCACCGGCGGCACAAGCAAGCTTTTCATCAACGGCAAACAGCAAGCCGAAGGCAAACTTGAGCACACGGTGCCGTTCCGCTTCGCCTCATACGAAGGCATGGATATCGGGACGGACAACGGCCTTCCGGTCGTGCCGAAATTCGAATATGCGAAAGTGCTGCCGAAATATTTCAGAGGTACGATCGAAAAAGTAGAATTCGATCTCGCCCCGGCGAAACTCAGCGCCGAAGATCTGCAGCGGATTTATCTCGAACGGTTCGCCAGCGCAGTTCGCAATTGATTTACGGGACGCGCAGATACGACGGTCTTTTCATTTCATCAAGCATTTCAGGGTTGATCTGCTGTAGTTCATTTCGTCTCCTTTTCGAGCTTAATGACTCCGGAGACGACACAAACTGGCCCGAAGCTCGTACGCGCGCTCAAACTGCGCGATCTGGTCCTGTTCAATCTGGTCGCCGTCCTGGGACTCAGGCATCTTGGGACAACGGCGAAATTCGGTCCCGGGTCGTTGCTGATGTGGTTGATCGCCGCCGTCTTCTTCTTCATCCCGCAAGGATTGGCCGTGATCGAGTTGTCATCGCGGTTTCCGAAAGAGGGCGGCATCTATTTCTGGACGAAACACGCGTTGGGTGAAGGTCATGGGTTTTTGTGCGGCTGGTGTTATTGGATCAACAATGTCCTCTATTATCCGAACCTGCTGATTTCGGCGGCGGTTATCGCGACTTTTATCTTCGGCAAAAGTGCGAGCGGGTTGAGTGATAATTGGACGTATGTGCTGCCGGTGACGCTCGGCACGCTGTGGATTGCCACCCTGATAAACATTGTCGGCCTCGGCACCGGCAAATGGTTGCAAAACGCCGGCGGCATCGGCACGTACGTCCCTGGGCTTATTCTAATCTTGCTAGGCGTTTACGGCGCTATCACTGCTCCTCCGGCTAATGAATTCAGCTTGGCGACTTTGAAGCCCGATCTGAACAACCTTCCCGCGTTGAACCTGCTGGCTTCGATTGCGTTTGCATTCGCGGGGCTCGAGTTGGCCTCGACAATGGCTGACGAGGTCGAAAATCCCCGGCGCAATCTCCCTCGCTCAATCTTTATCTCCGCGCCGTTGATCGCCGTCATTTATATTGTCGGAACAGCGGCGGTGCTGTGGCGCCTGCCGAACAAGGATATCAACGTTGTCTCAGGATTTCTGCAGGCGATCAAGACCGGTGCCGATAACATTTCCCCGACGCTCGGGTGGGTCGCTCCGCTCTGCGCGGCGCTTTACTCCATCGGTAATCTCGGCAGCGTGGGCGCCTGGCTGATCGGGCCTGCTCGGGTGGCGTTTGTGATCGGGCTGGACCGGTATTTCCCTAAAACTTTCGGAGCCCTGCATCCCCGCTGGCACACACCTTATGTCGCGATCCTCGTTCAGGCGACACTCGCGACGATATTTCTGCTGCTCTCGGTGCTCGGGAAGGGCACGAACGTCGAGGACGTTTATCTGATCCTGCTCGACACACAGATCCTAATTTACTTCATCCCGTACCTTTATTTATTCATCGTCTTTTTGATTCATCGCCGACGAAGCGAGAATGCCACTCAGGTCCTGCTGGCGCCCGGGGGATCGATTGGTGGATGGCTCATCGGCTCGAGCGGTATGATCGTCACTTTGTTTGCGATGATTATCGCGACGATTCCTCCTCCGGATATTGGAGACTCTTTGCTTTTTCGGCTAAAAGTTATTGGCGGCGCGCTCGGATTCGTTTTGATCGGCGGGTTAATCTACGGGTGCGCGCGTTTGAAGAAAAAACACACGAAAATTTCGATTTAAAGGCCTCCAATCTCGGCCATTCGACAGGCGTGCGTTCAGTCAGCTGAACGTGATTGCAATCGAAAATCGGCAATCGCAAGTCGCAAATTGAATGAGCCGGCAGTCGGATTCGAACCAACGACCTGCTGATTACAAATCAGCTGCTCTACCAACTGAGCTATGCCGGCGTTTACGAGGGAAAATACTCTCTGACGCGGCTCCCGCGAATCTCTTTCTATACGCCTTTTCTATACGGCAACTTTTGACCCCCTAAAGGCATCGTTTTGGACTCGACCGGAGCACACGGGCCGTAATTCGCATCGTTTTGCCGCTTCCGCAATGACGTATCGGCTCCGCGCTTGGAGCCGCGACTGCATTTGTTTGAGCAATGCTCAACGGATGGGAGGACGGGTGTGAAGGCGTCAGATGAAAAGGTTTGGCAGCCAACTGCCGTGCAGAATCTCGTCAGATATGCGCCGTCGGGCACCTATTTCGCGCGCTTCCGCGTTGGTGAGAAATTTGTCTGGAACAGTTTGAAAACCGCGACGTTTCCGTCGCGAAACAACGATTGCCCGACACACTGCGCGAACACCGTCGAAGATCGAATCGTTGACCGCGTTTGCCGAAGGGAAGATGACGGTCGGCAATGCTGCGGATGTTTACCTGCAGAAAATACGCGCGAGCATATTACTCAAGCCGAGATCAAAAGAATACCGTGAATTGATGATGGACTTCATTCGCCGTTCCTGGCCATCGCTGTTCGAGACCGAGGTACGCAAGGTATCTCCACGCGACTGCGAACTTTGGCTCAGCCGATATCAACAGCGGTACTCTCCAAGCGTCATCAACAACAGCATTGGCACCTTGCGAGCTATTTTCGATCAAGCGATCGGCTCCGGAGCGCGATTCAACAATCCCGCTGCCGGGCTGTCGCGGGTAAAGATTCGGCAGAAACGACTAGAGCTTCCGTCACAGTCGATTCTCGCCGCAAACTGCAGATCGCTGGATTCGACATCAGCCGAAGCGGTGTCTCGAAAATCGAGGCGCGTCTCTCGTATGTGCATGACAAGGCACTTCTCTATTTAGCAGAAGTGCTAAAGTACAGGTGCAGGAACTCTTTGCGGCTCGACCACCGGGCAATCGAATCTACGATTTTATCGAGAAACTTGAAACGACGCGATTTTGACTTGCATCGTTCGATGTGAAATGGCGGGCGCACCAGATTCCAGTCGCCAGA
>QHQV01000388.1 GCA_003219945.1 Verrucomicrobiota bacterium
GACCTGCACGGGATGTAGCGCAAAAATTGCCGCGGCTAACCACGAGCCGGGTAATCTTAGCCGCGCCAGCACCGCCCACACCAAAAGGGCATTGCCAATGTGAAGCAGAAGATTGACCCAGTGATAACCAGTCGTGTTCAGGCCCCACAACGCGCGCTCGATGCGAAATGTGCTGTAAGTGAACGGGAAATATTGCGATGGGGAATCGAGGGAAAACCAAATCCGCTGCCAACCGTCCGGGGCAGTCAACAACTCGTTATTGATGATATAAGCATCGTCGTCCCACAGAAATCCCCCATGCCAGGCAGGCCGGTAGGCAAAGATCGTCACGGCTGCCAGGACGACAGCGAAAATCAACGCGCGAGCGCGCGAAGAAAAAATGCGCCTCGCGTTTCCGTGCATACGTTAGCCGCAGACGATCATAATCGAGGAGACAAAGCGCCGCCGAGTCGCCGCACTCCAACTCCGAAAGCCTTGGCGAGTCCGCGGCTCACCTGAAATTTTTCGAGTGCCACCCTCAGTTGCAACGTTGCGTTTCTCATCGAAATAGGAGCTTTCGTGGTGCGCAAGACCGACATCAGCGGAAACCTCGTGCAGTTTGCATGGTGGGCTCTGGCGACAATCGTTTTCGCTCTCGTCATTGCAATCAGGATTCGTCTCTTGGGAATTCCGCTCGAACGCGATGAGGGCGAGTACGCTTATGCCGGCCAGCTCATATTGCAAGGCATCCCGCCTTACAAGCTTGCTTATAACATGAAGTTCCCTGGAACCTATGCCGCCTATGCGTTAATCATGTCGATCTTTGGACAAACAATCGTTGCGATTCATCTCGGTTTGCTCCTGATCAATGTTGCCACGATGGCGCTGATTTTCTTCGTCGGCCGCCGATTGATCAACACTGTGGCAGGAATTACTGCCGCAGCGAGTTATGCCGTTCTGTCTGTAAGCCCGTCCGTCCTTGGCTTGGCTGCACACGCGACAAATTTTGTAGTACTCTTCGTTCTCGGCGGAATACTGCTCCTGCTCAAAGAGCAAGCAGTGACGGCTCTCGAGCCGTCCCAACCAAAGCGACTCGTGCAACTGTTCGCCAGCGGATTGCTGTTTGGTATTGGCGCCCTCATGAAGCAGCCTGGCCTGCTACTCATTCCATTCGGAGCAATCTACCTTTTCTGGAATGACCTGAACGGCCGGCTTTTTCTAAACAGAATGTTTCTACGAATTCTGATTTTCATGGCGGGTGCCGCTGTTCCACTCGGAGTTACATCGCTGATCCTCTGGCGCGCGGGCGTTCTCGATACGTTTTGGTTTTGGACAGTCAACTACGCCCGGCAATATGGCAGCCTTGTGCCGCTCAGTCAGGCACCACAAATTTTCTCCCGCAGTGCTAACGAAGTCGTCCTGACCGCTTGGCCAATCTGGACGTTGGCGGGGATTGGAGCCCTTACGGTTTGGGACCATCGCATACGCGGTAGCATATTCTTTCTCATCGGGTTTCTCTTCTTCTCAGCGTTGGCGGTGTGCCCGGGATTCTTTTTTCGAACGCATTACTTCATCCTTGTTCTGCCAGCAGTGTCGCTCCTTGCTGGCGCGGCAATCAGCAAACTCACAGAGATTCTGG
>QHQV01000389.1 GCA_003219945.1 Verrucomicrobiota bacterium
ATGTGGCATTCGTAATAAAAACTGCCGAACGGACGCATTGATTTCGAAGATGCAAAATCGATCAATTGCGTTGCACGTTTCGTGCGTCAAGAGTTAATCCATGGAACAGGGGGTTACAACTACATCCGTCGATCCGCTTTGGTACAAGGATGCCATCATCTATGAGCTGCACGTTAAAACATTTTGCGACAGCGATGGCGACGGCATGGGCGATTTTCGCGGGCTCATGGAGAAGTTGGATTATCTGCAGGAACTTGGCATCACCGCGATCTGGTTGCTGCCGTTCTATCCATCTCCGATGCGCGACGACGGCTACGACATTGCCGATTATTTTGACGTGAATCCGAATTTCGGCACGCTCGACGATTTCCAAGCGTTTCTCGACGCCGCGCATCAACGCAATCTGCACGTGATCACCGAACTCGTGATCAATCATACGTCCGATCAAAATCCGTGGTTCCAAAAGTCGCGTCGCGCATTTGCACGCTACGGACCTGTAGCGGCGGGCGACGACCTGGGCAGCGCTAGAGTGACCGTTGTCAGCGCCCCCGGCTACAGCGATGATGAGCTCGCTTACAAAGACTTTTATGTCTGGAGCGAGACGCCGGAAAAATACAAGGATGCCAGAATCATTTTCAAAGATTTCGAGACATCCAACTGGGCATGGGACCCGCTAGCGAAGGCCTATTACTGGCATCGCTTTTATTCGCATCAGCCGGACCTCAATTTCGATAATCCGGCCGTGCACGAAGCCGTGAAGAAGGTCTGCGATTTCTGGCTGTCGATGGGTGTAGATGGACTTCGACTCGATGCGATCCCGTATCTTTACGAACGGGAAGACACGAATTGCGAGAATCTTCCCGACACGCACAAATTTCTAAACGAACTTCGCACCCACTTGGACGCGAAGTTCCCGAATCGCATGCTGCTTTCAGAGGCCAATCAGTGGCCCGAGGACGCAGCTGCCTATTTTGGGAAAGGCGACGAGGCGCACATGAATTTTCATTTCCCGCTTATGCCGCGCATGTTCATGGCGCTCCAGATGGAGGACCGGTTTCCCATTATCGACATCATGGAGCAGACGCCGCCGATCCCGGAAAGTTGTCAGTGGGCAATGTTTCTGCGCAACCATGACGAGCTCACACTGGAAATGGTGACCGACGAGGAGCGCGACTACATGTATCGAGTTTACGCGACCGATCCGCACGCGCGTATCAATCTTGGTATCCGCCGACGGCTTGCCCCGCTCCTTGCGAATAACCGCCGAAAAGTTGAGCTGCTCAACACGCTGCTGTTTTCCATGCCTGGCACACCCATCATTTACTACGGCGATGAGATCGGCATGGGCGACAATTTTTACCTTGGTGATCGCAATGGTTGCCGCACGCCGATGCAATGGAGCCCGGACCGCAACGCGGGATTTTCAAGAGCAAATCCGCAACAGCTTTATCTACCGGTCACGATCGATCCCGAGTATCACTACGAAGCGGTTAACGTCGAAAACCAGCAGAAAAATCTTTCGTCATTGCTGTGGTGGACACGTCGCGTGATCGCCATGCGGAAAAACTTCAAGGCATTCTCGCGCGGCTCTTTAGAATTTTTGAGTCCGGACAATCCGAAAGTGCTGGCGTTCCTTCGCCGCTGGGAAAATGAGACAATCGTGGTGGTGGCAAATCTTTCGCGTTTCGCGCAGTCGGCCGAGCTGGATCTCTCGCGTTTTGCCGGCTGCGTGCCGATGGAAGTTTTCAGCCGAAACCTATTTCGACCGATCAGGAAAACGCGTTACGTCATCACACTCGGGCCGCACGCGTATTACTGGTTCGCGCTGCATGCGCCGATTGACGCGCGCCGTGCGTTGAAGAAACGGGTTGTCCCAACCATCAAAGCGCCGGCGCAGTTGGATGTCTTGCTTGGCAACAGCCAGCGAGAACAGCTCGAGCGCGACGTTCTTCCCAATCACATCCAAAATTCCCGCTGGTTCGGTTCCAAAGCGCGCAGCTTTCGGAATCTAAAAGTGAAGGAGCAGCTTGCTTTTTCGGCTGATGCCGATGGCGCGCGACTCTGGTTTATTGACGTAAATTATCTGGATGCTCCGACCGAAAGGTACGCCATACCGGTAAAGATCGCCTCGGGCGAAAGCGCGCACTCCATTACGCAGAACGCGTCGCACGCGATCGTAGCGCATTTCGGACGAACGAATGGCGCCATCCTGTGCGACGCCATTTGGGACGAGGGGTTTCGTTCGCAATTGTTCGATGCCATTGTGCGGCGTCGCACACTCAGAGCCCAGGCAGGGCAATTTGTCGGCCTCACAACCTCGGGGCTCGAGTCGCAAGACTTTGATGTTTCCGCCAACTCGCACGTCCTGAGCGCGGAACAGAGCAACTCTTCGATTATCTTTGACAATAAGTTTTTCCTGAAACTCTATCGGAAACTTGAGGACGGTGTGAACCCTGACGTGGAAATCACGCGATTCCTGACCGAGAAGACTGATTTTCCAAACGTGCCGGCTTTTGTCGGAGCACTCGAATATCGCCGGGCAAAGGCAGAGCCAACCGTCGTCTGTCTACTGCAACGCGCGATCGCGAATGAAGGCAACGTCTGGACGCTGACTGTGGACGCGCTCGGGCGCTACTACGATCGCGTGCTGGAGCGCAAAGCCGATTTTCAGAGTGAAACGGCGCCGGCCGATACTCTTCTCGAGGAACTGGTCGGCGGCGTGTATCCTGAAAAGGTCAAGCTGCTCGGGCAGCGGACCGGGGAACTGCATCTCGCACTGGCCTCGAGGAGTGACGACGCCGCGTTCGCGCCAGAGCCATTCAACGCTATGGCACAACGCTCCGTTTACCAAAGCATGCGCACTTCGCTACGCCGCGCGTTTACGTCTTTGGAAAAGAAATTGTCGGATGTCCCTGCGAAATTCCGAAGTGAAGCCGGGCAAGTGCTCGCTGCGGAAAAAGAGATATTGGCGCGCGAAAAACGATTGCTCGACCGTCGAGCGAACGCGGCGAAAATCCGGATTCACGGCGACTACCATCTGGGGCAACTAGTTTATACCGGCAAAGATTTCGTGATTCTCGATTTCGAAGGAGAACCGGCGCGTCCCCTGAGCGACCGTAAAATGAAACGCTCCGTGCTGCGCGACGTCGCCGGCATGGTGCGCTCCTTCCAATACGCAGCGTACGCCGCCCTCTGGCAGCCAGCGATGCGCAAGGAAGACGTGCCGTTCCTCGAACGCTGGGCTGATCTCTGGTATCGCCAGACTAGCAGCGTGTTTCTACAAAGTTATCTGAACACGACCACCGGCGCGATATTCGTCCCCAAAGACAGCGAGGATCTCCAAATCATGCTTGAAGCGTATCTGCTGGACAAAGCCGTTTACGAAATCGGTTACGAATTAAATAATCGCCCCAGCTGGGTGCTCATCCCCA
>QHQV01000253.1 GCA_003219945.1 Verrucomicrobiota bacterium
ATCTGTTCTAGGACGCGCCATGGCAAACCAACAAAAATCATCGGGATCCAACTCATCGTTCTTCGCCAATGCTTTTGGTTTAGTTAAGCAAACAGGGCAGGAATTTCTACAGGACAAAGCGCCGCAATTAGGCGCGGCGCTTGCATACTACACAGTCTTTTCACTCGCACCGCTGATTCTCGTTCTGCTCTCCCTCGTGGGAGTAATTTTTCGACACGATCCAGCGGGGGCCTGGAATAAGATCACACAGCAGATGAGCTATTTTCTCGATCCAAGCGCTGTGCAGGTGGTGCAAAATATCGCGCAAAAGGCATCGGAGCCCGGTAAAAGTACGATCGCCACCATCATTGGCGTTGCCCTGGCGCTTTTTGGCGCAAGCGGCGTGTTTGGCCAATTGCAGGACGCATTAAATACCATTTGGGGCGTGAAAGCAAAACCCGGTGGTGGTATTTGGGGCTTCCTGCGAAGCCGATTTCTTTCCTTTGCAATGGTCGGCGGAATTTGCTTCCTATTGCTCGTTTCGCTCACGCTTGAAAGTGTGCTTAAGGGCTTCAGCCATTATGTGCAATCGATGTTGCCGGGTGGAATTATAATAGCCATGACGGTCTATCTGGTCTTCGATTTTGCCGTCATTGTCCTTCTCTTCGCGATCATTTTTAAATTCCTGCCGGACGTTAACATTCAATGGCGAGACGTTTGGATCGGCGCTGTTATGACTGCGGTACTTTTCGGTGTAGGGAAATGGGCGCTCGGCTTCTATTTGGGGAGCGGCACTGCCGGTTCGGCTTATGGAGCGGCCAGCTCGTTAATCACATTGTTGCTCTGGGTTTATTACTCGTCCCAGATCTTGCTTTTTGGTGCTGAATTCACCCAGGTCTATGCAGAGCGAGCCGGTCGTGGAGCAAAACCCGACGAGTACGCAGTCCGCGTCCAAACAAAAGAGGTCGAGCGCGACTAGCGAAAAGGATGACGACGAACACCGCACCGCCCGGCGATCCTCATTCCGAATACTCATCAAGCATTCCCGAGCCGGCCAAACAACAAAAACGCGACGACGATCGCACAAATCAGCCCAAGGGCTGCGGCAACGACGAGATCGGACAGGTAATGCTCGGCAACGCAGATGCGCGAGTAGCCAATTAGTAGCGGAATTGGGAGACAGATGAGACCAATTCGCAAGTTTGCGAACAATAAAACGCCGAAAAATGCTACCGATTCAGCAACGTGACCCGACGGAAATGACTGAAACCGCGAAGCGAACTGTGGACCCTTCCAAACCTCTGCCGATTTAACGAACGGCCTCGAGCGCCGAGTTGCGAACTTCATACCCTGCGCGATTAGCCAGCAAGCGCTAACGCAATTAGCATCGCTACGAAGATGTTCCTGTTCCAGCTTGGCAATGCCGCCGCGCTGCCGATCATGGCGGGTCTCCTCGCCGCGCGGCTTCCCCAAACCGCAACGCTCATCCTTTCTGTATGCATTTTCGCGCCGCAATTCGTGGTGGTCGCCATCGCGCCCGCCATTGGCCGCAGAGCCGAAAGCTGGGGCAGGCGTCCTCTGCTTGTGCTGTGCCTCTTGGCACTGGCTGTACGCTGCGCTTCTTTTGCGGCAAGCAGCGAGCCTGCTCTCGTGATCGCAGTCCAGCTGCTCGATGGCATATCGGCCGCAATCCTTGGCGTGCTCGTCCCCTCGTTCTCGCCGATGTCATGCGCGGCACTGGCCATTACAATCTGGCGCAAGGAGTAGTCGGCGCCGCAGTGGGCATCGGCGCCTCGCTCAGCACAGCAGTCGCCGGCTATATCAGCGACCATGTAGGCAGCTCCGGCACGTTTCTGTTCATGGCCGGGGCCGCGGCCACAGGCCTCCTACTCGTCATCGCCCTTATGCCGGAAACAAAGGGCAGCCCGTCCAGTCGTTGACGGAACTTTTCGGGGCATATCCCAGCCATGTTTCTGAATAGCTAGGCCCGCAAAAAAGGCTTCTGTTGTCGCGTTAGCATGCTCCACCCACTCACACCGCCTTAGGTCGTGCCACGTTCGCGACTAGCAGCTTTAAATTGCCCAGTTCCTTTCGGGCGAAACAACTCCTCTGACGTGTTGGACGTCCTCCTTGATTTCGGTAACTTGCAGATGCACCTCCCTGGTCAAACCGTGCTTGGCCTACGAAAGCTTTTCAATTAGCGTAGTCCTTCACGCAACTCACCCAACATCGCATCTGAGGCGATGGAAATCCCATGCATCCACCAGAAGCACCCCGCCCAGCAAACCGTGCCGATGGGAGGCAAGAACGAAGCCATTGCTTGAAATTTGCACGTCGAGAAATTGCGTCACAACAACAGACTCAAAATCGTTGGGCGCTTGCGCGATAGTCGGTGGCGAACAGCGGAAGTATCCTCCCTCTGATCCTGCACTTTTCCACCGGCGAGCCGTGTCAGGAAGGAGATGTGCTGGCTCGCCTCTTTGCTTGTCCGCGTTTTCGCGGTGCCTTTGTCGATCGCCGGTTCTTCGGACGTTTTGTTCCCGTTCTCTCAGGTTTTCCCCGGGCTTGACCTAGTAAACCGGCAAAATCAAAACCGAACAGTTGCCTGATTTTCGTGTTCAGCTCTGGCAATACCAAGCGCTGGCCAACGTGCGACAGCTCATTGACCACGCTGTCTGTGAACCTGGCGAACTGCGAATGTTTGCTGGTCTTGGCGAGCTTGTGGGAGTAGCCGACGGTGTAGCCGAGCGCGAATCCTGCGGATAATGCACCCAAACTCCAGACCACGGGCTCCTTCTGGAACTCGTCGCGGTAATCAAGGACGTCAGATACGGTTTCTTTAACCGTCCCATACTGTTGCTCCGCTTTGTCTTGTATCGCCTCGACCGTGGTTCTGAGTGAATCACGGGTCCGGCCAATCTTACGTTGAAGCTCTCTCTGACTCGGTTCTCTATCGCCAGTTTTTGTTGCCATATTCTTCCTCCTGTTTGTATGTAAATAGCAGCCTAGAATTCTTGCTTCACAAACTCTTTGTCTCGCTGTAGCTCGGCAGCACTCTTCGGAGCCAGGCGCTGTTTCGCCAGGCGCTTCTTTGCCATCACAATGACGATTGCGCCAATCACCAGATAGAGCACGGCCGTGATGATGAACCCGAGGCCATATCGCGCAGCCGGACTCCAATTTGTGCCGTCGAACAACAGCGAAATGAAAAATGCGATTGCGACATTGAGAAGCGCAAAACCGACGGTGGCGATCACCACCCCGCCTAAAATCAGTCCGATTCCAGCCGCGTATACGCCAGCCTCTTGCCGTAGCTCGTTCTTAAGGAGTTCCAGCTTTGCATCGACGAGCTGTGTCAGTTCGTTTGTCAGCCGCGCTAATAACGAGGGGAGGCTCTGGCTTTCCCGTTCGAGTGTCGTAGGTTCTCTGTCTCTTTCTGCCATGTCCCTTATTTCGCCTTCGCTTACCGCATTTACCTAAAATGGTTCGCGTGGCACTTGCGCAGCGGATGTAGTCGTCATTTTCCAGGATTGCGGCCGTCTCTTAGTTGACGCGATTGATGCTTCTGGCCTGGTGGTGCTCAGAACTTTCTGCTTTGTAGCAGATGCGCAGAACCAGAACGACGGCTGCATGCGAAGTGTAAGCGGCGACACTTACGTTTGTGAGGAGCAACACTGGGATTAGGGCTTGTCGAACCAGCAGCTCACGGTCCCGTGAGCAGAGCGCCACGGCTGCGTGGATGTCACAAGGGGAAAAAGGAAGATGCGAATCGCACAGATTGCGCCATTAGTCGAGAGCGTGCCTCCGAAACATTACGGAGGAACAGAACGAATCGTTGCCTATCTGACTGAAGAGTTGGTTCGCTCAGGGCACAAGGTGACTCTCTTCGCCAGTGGTGACTCGGTCACAAGCGCCCAGCTTATTCCTGTATGCCGCCGATCATTTCGGCAAAACAAGCGTGCTACGGATTATCTGTCGCGCGAAGTCCTGCTCATGGACCATGTTATGCAGCGCGCCAGTGAATTTGACGTGATTCATTTTCATACAGGTTGTTTGCATTATCTCATTTCGCGGCATCTGACAGTTCCGCACGTGACAACATTGCATGGCCGGCTGGATACTCCTGAGTTGCTTCGGCTGTATGAGCGCTTTCGGGAAATGCCGATGATCTCCATCTCAAATGCACAGCGCACACCATGGCCGTGCGCAAATTGGCAGGCGACGATCTATCACGGGTTACCCCAGGATCTATTCCGGTTTCACCCGGAGCCCGGTAGGTATCTGGCATTTCTGGGACGCGCCTCGCCGGAAAAGCGAGTAGATCGCGCCATCGAGATTGCCAAGCGAGTGGATATGCCGCTCAAGGTAGCAGCGAAAGTCGATCCCGCTGACAGACGCTATTTTAAACGTGAGATCGAGCCGCTGCTGAACGACCCGCACATAGAATGGCTGGGTGAAATCAGCGATAAGGACAAGGACGAATTTCTTGGCAACGCGTACGCGTTGCTGTTTCCCATTGACTGGCCGGAGCCGTTCGGACTGGTGATGATTGAGTCGATGGCGTGCGGTACACCGGTGATCGCCTACGTCGGCGGGTCAGTTGCAGAAGTTATGGACGACGGCGTGACAGGCTTCGTGGTGAACGACATTGAAGATGCGGTAGAAGCCGTGCGTCGTGTTCGAGACCTGAGCCGCGCTCGATGTCGGGAAGTGTTTGAGAAGCGGTTCGCAGCGAGCCGCATGGCAAGCGATTATGTAAACGCGTATAGCCGTCTGGCAGATTCCCGGATGACAAGAGTGGAGCAATCGGTGGAATCGTCAATGCGCTCTTTTCAAGGTGCCTTGGCAAGCTGACGATACGTTGCGCAGCCCTGTGGATCGCGAATTTCAAAAATTCTAACGCGACACACGCGCATTTCGTTGGTTGGCCACGTTTCCTCTTGTAGCCGGTACAAGCGTACCGTGTCCTACAACAACAATCGAACCAAACCAGGAAAGGGAAAGAAAAGAGGGATCATGAATCTGGAGACATTAAAAGAACTTTACGTGAACGAACTTCGGGATCTGTATAATGCCGAGAACCAACTAATCAAAGCATTGCCAAAGATGGCGAAGGGTGCTTCATCAGACGACTTGAAGGAAGCTTTCGAAAAGCATCTGGAACAGACCAAGGGTCATGTGCAGAGGCTTGAGCAAGTCTTCCAAGAACTGGGCGGGAAGGCCAAAGGCAAAACCTGTCAGGCCATGAAAGGCTTGATCGAAGAGGGATCGGAAGTGCTCAAGGCAGATGGCGAGGATTCCGTTATCGACGCGGCCATCATCGTAGCTGCGCAGAAAGTCGAGCACTACGAGATCGCCGGTTACGGGAGTGTGCGGACGTTTGCGCAACTGCTTGGGCAGGACAAATCCGCAGAGCTTCTGCAACAAACTTTGGATGAGGAATCTGAAGCAAACGAGCTTCTGAACAAGCTGGCCGAAGACATCGTAAACCCAGAGGCTCTAATGGAGCCGGAAATGGCGTCGGCTTCTTCAGATCGATAGTCGTTCATCAGTTGCTAACCACTAATTAAGATGCATTGCTTGCGGCTCGTGTCGCTACCAAGTGCCGGCCGCAAGTAATGCATCAGCGATCGGTTGCATTACTCATAAGCCGGCCGAACCTCGTCAGGCATGGCTTGCCGCCTGCGACAGGGCCGTAGGTTCGGGATTCCAACCAGACCGCCGCTTCCAAGTTGGTTCTGATCACTTAGCTTAGGGTTTTCTCTCTCCTCTTTCTTTCTAGCGCTTTATCGAAAATGGCGCACAAACCGTCACGATAAAACCGCAGGCGAAAACCATGCTCCTCAGCAAACCGCGCGATTTTTGGTTCACGGTGATTCCCGTGGTCGGGCCAGACGCGGCTGAGTTCTTCCTGGTAAATGGCGCAGTGTTTTGCCGTCTTCAGCTCGCTCTTA
The DNA here is from genome assembly GCA_003219945.1 of Verrucomicrobiota bacterium. Taxonomy (GTDB): domain Bacteria; phylum Verrucomicrobiota; class Verrucomicrobiia; order Chthoniobacterales; family UBA10450; genus Udaeobacter. The sequence goes on from QHQV01000253.1 coordinate 5,934, forward strand.
ATCTGTCGCAAAAGTCTTCGCATACCACTCCTCCACAATCAATTCCAAAAGTTACCGTATAATCCGAAAAGCGTCTGGTAACCGGGTGTATGTTACCACTCGAAACTCTACAGGCAACGAGTCGCCCAGTCGGCAGATCAGGCCGCTCCGCTGGCCGGACTCGAATTCATTGCAGGGTTATTAACTGAAGAGACATACTCATGAGAGCGAAGGCAAGGTTACTCGGTCACCCGATTCACCCGATGTTAATCGTGTTTCCGCTGGGCTTGCTCACGGTGGCGGCGATTTTCGACATTATCTATGTCTCCACGCATGACGGTCATTGGGCTGACCTGTCATATTGGATGATTGCATCAGGCATCATTGGTGGGCTGATCGCGGCGGTGTTCGGAGTGATTGATTGGTTTGGTATTCCGGAAAGCACACGCGCGAGGTACATCGGGCTGATCCACGGCCTCTCAAACGTCGTTGTAGTGATTTTGTTCATCGTTAGCTGGTTTATGCGTCGCTCTAACCCGACAGCGCCGGGCCTGATAGCGATGATGCTGGGATGGATTGGCATCGTCATAGCACTCTTCTCCAGTTGGCTGGGCGGTGAACTGGTTTACCGGCTGAATGTCGGCGTCGATCGCGGCGCAAATCTCGACGCGCCCAATTCGTTGTCTGGTCGATCTACATTGGGGGGACTCGGCCGCCGTCGTTCTGCGCGTGGCGAAATCGGCGCACCTTAGAACATCCGATCGCGCGGTTAGCTGCGCGTGGATACGTAAGGATTCTCCGCACCTCAGTGTGCTTGTAACGCGCTGCAGTGCCGAAGCATTATTCTCATCGGCGAATCAGAATTCTACCGAACAGTTTCAATTGGGCCGTCAATTTCCTGCGTTCCAGAAGCCAAAACCACAGAGGCACACCGTCCAAGTGGTTGCTTCCAACGAAAGAGACAAAAACCGCGCAACAATCCACCTGCGATAAACGTGAGCAGATGCTGAATTTATTACTTGGTTTCGCTTCCATTGCGTGCGCCGCTGTGATGTTGGCTGGCGTAGCCTTCGCGCAGCCTTCCACGCCGGCAGACGACGGGCAATGGACGATGCCGGCAAAGAATTTCGAGAACACGCGCTATAGCGGGCTCGATCAGATCAAAATTAATAACGCGAGGGACTTGCGCGTTGCCTGGACATTTTCTACTGGTGTGAACAAAGGCCAGGAAGCGGCGCCGCTTGTCGTCGGCGACTCGATGTACGTCGTCACGCCGTATCCGAACATTCTTTACGCCCTCGACCTAAAACAAAATGGCGCGGTAAAATGGAAGTTCGAGCCTGAGCCTGCCGCCGCGGCGCAAGGTGTTGCGTGTTGCGACGTGGTGAATCGCGGTTGTTTTTTCGATAAAGGGAAAATTTTCTTTAACACACTCGACGACAACGTCTGCGCAGTCGATGCCAACAGCGGAAAGCTCCTTTGGAAAACGAAAGTAGGCGAGATCAACAAGGGCGAGACAATGACCATGGCCCCGTTGGTGGTGCACGACAAAGTGCTCGTGGGGAACAGCGGCGGCGAATTCGGGGTGCGTGGCTGGCTGACCGCTGTCGATGCGAACAGCGGCAAAATCGCTTGGCGCGGGTACAGCACCGGCCCGGACGCCGACTGCTTGATAGGATCGGAGTTCAAACCGTTTTACGAGAGCGACCGCGGCAAAGATCTCGGAGTAAAATCCTGGCCGCCGGATCACTGGCAGATCGGCGGCGCCACAGTGTGGGGCTGGATCTCATACGATGCGGCGCAGAACCTGATCTTCTACGGCACGGCGAACCCGGGAACGTGGAATCCGGAGCTGCGTCCGGGCGACAACAAGTGGGCATGCGGTGTGTTCGCGCGCAATCCCGACACCGGCCAGGCGCGCTGGTTTTACCAATGGAATCCGCATGACGAATTTGATCACGACGGCGTAAACGAAAACATCGTAGTAGATCTGCAGGTTGATGGTCGCACGCGGAAGACGCTGCTCGCCGCGCAACGCAACGGCTACGTTTACGTTCTCGATCGCACGACCGGCGAAGTGCTGTCTGCTACGCCGTTCATTCGCATCACCGCGAGCAAAGGCGTCGATCTGAAGACGGGCCGCATCATACCGAACGAGGAGAAGAAGCCGCAAATCGGAAAAGTAATTCGCGACGTGGCGCCCGCGTCGCCGGGTGCAAAAGATTGGCAGCCGTGCGCCTGGTCGCCGCGAACGCACTTGCTCTACATCCCGCATCAAAACCTGGCGATGGATTACGAAGGCGTTGAAGCGAGTTACATCGAAGGCACGCCGTACCTCGGCGTGAATGTAAAAATGTACGGCAACGGCGGCGGCAAACGCGGCGAGTACTGCGCCTGGGATCCGGTGCAAAAGAAAAAAGTGTGGGCCATCGAAGAAGATTTTCCTGTGTGGAGCGGCACGCTGGCTACCGCTGGTGACGTCACATTTTACGGAACTATGGACGGTTGGTTCAAAGCCGTGAACGCCAAGACCGGCGAAGTGCTTTGGCAATTCAAAACCGGCTCCGGAATCATTGGACAACCCACAACATTTCTTGGGCCTGACGGCAAACAATACGTCGCAGTTCTGTCAGGCGTAGGCGGTTGGGCGGGCGCAGTGGTTTCAGGCGATCTCGATGCGCGCGATCCAACTGCCGCTCTGGGTTTCGCCAACGCCATGAAAGATTTGCCGCAGCACACCGCGAAAGGCGGCACCCTTTACGTGTTTGCGCTGCCATGAATTCACCACGAAGGACACGAGGATCACGAAGATTGAATCAGCTTTTCGTCTTGGTGGTCTTCGTGCTCTTCGTGGTGCAAAATTCAGCTGCCGAAGAGCAACGCGTGCTGAGAGTCGCTGCGGATCCGAATAATCTCCCCTTTTCAAACGACCGCCTGGAGGGATTCGAAAACGAGATTGCAGAGCTGATCGCGCGCGAGCTCCACTGCAGAATTGAATATCATTGGCGCGCGCAGCGGCGCGGGTTTTTTCGCGAGACGCTCAAGAGCGGCGATGTCGATCTCGTGCTCGGAGTGCCTGCGCATTTTGATATGGCGCTGACCACCGCGCCTTATTACCGCTCGAGCTATGTGTTCGTAAGTCGCGTTGATCGGAATCTCCACGTGTCGTCGTTCGACGATCCGCAACTGCGCAAGCTCAAAGTCGGCGTGCAACTCGTCGGCAACGACGGCGTCGATACGCCCCCCGCGCACGCCTTGGCAGCGCGCGGAATGGTGAACAATGTCATCGGTTTCACACTCTACGGCGATTACAGCCAGCGCAATCCGCCTGCCCGGATCGTGGACGCTGTCGCGAATGGTGATATTGACGTTGCCATCGCGTGGGGACCGCTCGCCGGCTATTTCGCAAAGCACTCGAAAACACCGCTCGAGATTATTGCGGTGACCCCCCAGAAAGAGGGCCCGCTCAGGTTCGCGTTCGACGTCTCGTTGGGCGTAAGCAAACAGGAACGGGAGCTGCGAGATGAACTCGACATGTTCGTCACCAATCACCCCGAGGAAATCAACGGCATCCTTGACAGATATAACGTCCCGCGCGCCTCGCGTGAGGCACAGCTCACGTCAGCAAAATGAATCAGGAGAGCAAAACAAAACGAATGGTAGGCACGGCACTCCGTTTCCGTTCGCACGGAGTGGCGCACCCTACCCAAAGCTTCGTGCGTTCCTGCATGCCTTATTTTCTTGTTCTTCTTCCATTCCTGTTTTTCAGCTGTGAACGCGAGGAGCGTACACTGGTCGTACAACCGCCTTCCGCGCAAGAGGCGTCGCTTCCGCAGGTGAGCGATCTGGCTCCAGGCCCACAGCATAACAAAGCGCCGTCCGTGTCGAACCCGGACGAAAACAACTCATGGATGATGGCCGAGGGTAAGCGGTTCTACGAAGCGTACAACTGCGTTGGTTGTCACGCGCACGGTGGCGGAGGGATGGGCCCGCCGTTGATGGACGAGAAATGGATATACGGACACGAGCCGCAGCAAGTGTACGCAACGATTGTGGAAGGCCGGCCTAACGGAATGCCATCGTTTCGCGGGAAAATTTCGAACGATCAACTCTGGGAAATCGTGGCTTACGTTCGCAGCTTGAGCGGCCTAACAAATCAATGGGCCGCAAACGCGCGCGACGATCACATCAAAGGGGCGCCGCCACCGAATTCCGTTCCGGAAGGAACGCCACACAATAGTTCGGAGCCGCAACCATAATGAACACGAGTTGCTGTAGCGTGCGCTGTCCTCAGCTCAGAAGGTCTGAGGTCCCACAAACAACTCCGCTGAGGACAGCGGACTCTACAGCTTTATGAGCGCTGCAGATTTCCAATCAGCATTGAATCCTGCCGCGTCCGAATCGGCGCACATCACGCATCTGTGGTGGACGTTCTTTTGGGTGACGCTCGTGATTTTCGCGCTCGTCGCGATTTTCCTGTTCATCGCGATCCTGCGAAACATTCGCCGCTCGTCTGGCGATCCGCAGCCGCCGATCCTGCCGGAACCGACGCAAGCGAGCGAAAACCGCGCGACGAAAGTGGTCTCTGCGTTGGTAGTCATCACGGTGTTGATCTTGTTTGCGCTCCTGATCGGCGACTTTTTCACCGGCAACGCGATTTACGCCACGCCGGACCCAAAGGCGCTTTCGATCAAAATAACCGGACACCAATGGTGGTGGGAAGTGGAATATCAGGACCCGCAGCCGAGCGAGATCGTGACCACTGCAAACGAGATTCACGTACCCGTCGGAAAGCCGGTGAAGTTGGAGCTGCAATCCAGCGACGTCATCCACAGCTTCTGGGTTCCGAATATTCACGGCAAAAAGGATCTCGTCCCGGGGCATCCCACCACAACATGGTTCACCGCCCGACGCACCGGGGAATTTCGCGGGCAATGTGCCGAGTACTGCGGCGAACAACATGCACACATGCGACTGGTTTTCGTCGCGGAAGCGCCTGACGCATTCAGCAGTTGGCTGGCGGCTCAAAAGAAATCCGCGCCTGAGCCGATGTCGGATTCGCAACGCCGCGGTCGCGATGTTTTTCTCGCCTCACAATGTGTGATGTGTCACACGATTCAGGGTACCAAAGCGCGCGCAACGCTCGGGCCCGATCTCACGCACATTGCCGGACGAAAAATGATCGCGGCTGGCGAACTGCCGAACACCCGCGGCTATCTAGCCGGCTGGATTTTGAATGCATCAGCGCTGAAGCCCGGAGTTCGCATGCCGCCAAATCAATTATCCTCCGACGATCTCAATTCACTTCTGGATTATCTGGAGAGCTTGAAATGAGAGCAGCACGTGGATTCGCGAATTCTGGGGAGCACAGGCCGCT
>QHQV01000390.1 GCA_003219945.1 Verrucomicrobiota bacterium
ATAACTTATCGCGCGTGCGATACAGTTTTGAACTCGCTTGTTGCTCTGAAGGTCATCGATCGCAAGGTCGCGCAGAACCCTGGCGCGCGATCTCGTTTTCTGCGCGAAGCGCGTGCGGCTGCGAATATTCGTCACCCAAATGTTGCTAGGGTGATCTATTACGGCGAACAAAATGGCGAGTGTTTCTACGCGATGGAACTGGTCGAAGGCGAAACGCTTGAAGCGCGCGTGCGCCGGGATGGACCGATGCAGCTCGCCGTCGCCCTGGATGTAATCGAGCAAGCGGCACGTGCTCTTGTGGCTGCAGAAGCCTGCGGTGTTGTGCATCGCGACATCAAGCCATCGAACGTGATGCTAGAATCCGATTCAAGCGGCGCGCTTCGGGTAAAGCTGATTGATTATGGCGTGGCGAGAGTCATGGGCCCTCAGACGCAATCCGGCGCGGAGCAAACCCACGCGGGCTTCATCGGTACGCCGGCATTTGCCAGTCCGGAGCAGTTCGCCGGCGCCGGACAATTGCCGGTTGATACGCGTTCCGACATCTACTCGTTAGGCGTTACGCTTTGGTATCTGCTTACCGGCCGGGCGCCATTTGTCGGACGCACCATGGAGGAAATCCGTGCGCGGCAAATCACTGAGTTGCCATTGGAACAGCTCAAAGGCCTGCACGTCCCGGGCAAGGTCGTCGCGCTGCTGAAATCGATGCTCGCGACAGATCCGAACCACAGACCGCAATCGGCGCGTGAGTTGCTTCTCGCTGTCCACAGCTGCAACGACAGGTTTAATCCTGAGGCCCGCCGGCGACGCAGGAAAGCCATATTAGTAAACGTCACTTTGATGTTAGCCATCGTAGCCATTGCATGTGGGGCGTGGCTGTATCAACGCTTGCGCCCATTCACTCCCGAGGAGCGATCGATCGCTGTGCTACCTTTCGAAAATCTCAGCAGTGACAAAGAGAACGCCTATTTTGTCGAGGGAATACAGGATGAAATCCTGACGCGTTTAGCAAAAATCGCGAATCTGAAGGTGATCTCGCGCACTTCTACACAGCATTATCAAAGCGCACCGAAAAACTTGCGCGAGATCGCAAAGCAACTCGGTGTCGCCCATATTCTCGAAGGCAGCGTGCAGAAGAGCGGCGACACGGTTCGCATCAACGTGCAGCTGATCAACGCGGCCAGTGATTCACATCTTTGGTCGGACACATATGATCGCAAGCTGACCGACATCTTATCAGTCGAAAGTGAGGTAGCAAAAACTATCGCTGATCAGTTACGCACCAAACTCACAGGTGACGAAGAACAAGTCATCGCTGCCAAACCTACCAGCAATCCTCAGGCTTATGATTCCTACCTCCGCGGCTTGGCTTACACACTAAAGACTGCATTCACACCGGAGAACTCACTTGGAGCGCAGAAATACGTCAAAGAAGCAGTACGCTTGGACCCTAACTTCGCTCTGGGCTGGGCGCTGCTCTCTTATGTGGATGCGAGTGGCTATCTTACACAGAGTCTTCAACCAACCGTCGCTCTCCGCGAAGAAGCGCGCAAGGCAGCCGAAACGGCGCTGAGGCTACAGCCGAATCTTGGCGAAGCCTTGTTGGCCACGGGTTTCTATCACTATGCCTGCCTGAAGGACTATGATACTGCTTCGAAATACCTTGAGCAGGCAGAGCGCGTCCTACCCCAAAGCAGCCGGGTTCTTCAAGGCTTGGCCTACGTTGAGAGGAGGCGAGGCAACTGGGACAAGAGCGAGGCGTATTTTCAGCAAGCCGAGAAGGTGGATCCACGCAATGTTAACTTACTCTCACAACACGCGCGTTCCTACGTTTGCCTTCGCCGTTTCCCCGAAGCGCTCGCTAAGCTTGAGCAGATCCTCAATATCACGCCCGACGACGTAGACACGATTGTGTTAAAGGCGCGAATCGCACAAGCGCAAGGCGACCTTCCGCGCGCTGCGGCGCTTCTCGCCCCTCTCCGGCCGGGAGTCGGCTACGTGAACGCATTGGAAACACAGGTTTACCAGGCTATCCTGGAGTCGCGCCCGGCACCGGCGATTGCTCAGCTAAAGGAAATACTAGCCAAGCCTGATCAAACACTAGGTTTTTACGCTGGCGAACTCCGCTTTTGGTTAGGCTGGGCACAGGAAGTCGCCGGTGACCACCCGGCAGCACGCGAAAGCTGGAGTCAGGCTCGGATCGAGCTGGGATCGTTTCTCAAGGAACAACCTGAAAATCTTGTTTTAATGGGAGATCTCGCGCTTACAAACATGGCTCTCGGTGACAACGATGCCGCGCTGGCTCTGACAGAGCGCGCGATCGCGAGGATTTCAATGCAAAAAGACGCGCTGACGGGTCCCCGGCCATTGGACATTCTCGCCCGGGTTACGGCGCGCACCGGAGACGTCGACCGGTCGATCTCCACTTTGGAAAAGCTACTTTCAATCCCGTACGAAGCGCCCTTAGCCGCAAACCCGCCGCTCACTCCTGCGTTGCTCCTACTGGATCCTATGTTTGAACCGCTCCGTAAGGATCCGCGTTTCCAGAAACTCGTTGCCTCTTCCACGGCAAAATAACGTTACTTCTGGGGAGCACGTGCGTCGTGCTTGCTGATGGCGCCATCGGCATCGTGAACTTTTCGTAACATCATTCGGCGGCGCAGAAAGTCTGTGCGAGTC
>QHQV01000254.1 GCA_003219945.1 Verrucomicrobiota bacterium
GCCAAAATGATATAAAAACTGCCTGGCGCGAACTCGCCTGCAATGTTGCGACGAAAAAGGTGGTACTCTCCCGAAGGGTCGAGCGCACGCGCTTGATCCAACATTGCTTGTGAGATATCTGCGCGGATGACATTCAGTCCGAGATTTCTAAGTAATCGAGTCGATCGACCGGTGCCGCAGCCGAAGTCGAGCGCGCGAGAGCCGTGGTCATAACGGCGAATCAAGGCAGGCAAATCGCGAAAGCCGAGATAGTACGTTCCAGGAAACTCAAGCGTGGCATACGCGCGCGCCCATTCCTCGTGTTCGTACACGTTGCCAAATGTGCCGTTCATCTGGAATTTTGGATTGGCTAATAAGAACAATCTCAGCGGCTCGCTGCGGTGATTCGTTAGGCTTCTGTGGTCCTTACTGTGGTGACATTTGAAGAGGAAAATCTTTCCGTCCGCACGCTCAACCTTTAAGCGACCTTGCGCGTCAATGCCATCTCCCTTGCCCCATGATAGTACGAAGCAGTCTGCCCCAGAATGTGGTGGTCCGGCACGAAATCTCTGACTCTGACATCGCGAAGCTTTTTTCCTTCGCGCAAAACGTGAGCAGCACGAGATCATCACTGAAATCGGTAGGGAGAAGATTTAACCCATCGTACCGCTCAACAAGATGCTTGCCATCGTCAGCGACCAATAAGCTGCGATGCGAATCGAGAATCGACCAAAGCACTTTGTGTCGCTTCACGTCCTCCACTCGCGTGCCTGCTTTGGCGTCCCAGGTCGCGCGGATGCGGCCGCTTGGACTCATTACGCTGACCGTGGCAGGCGGCAATGCCGAGTCGGCTCAGCGGCGCAGACTGCAATGGGGATGGCCACCGTAACGAGCGCTCGCATAACACTAGCGAGAAATCAGTCCAAAATTGCGCATTTCAAAGCCGCAATTTTGAAGCTGATCCGAAAATCGGATCTAGCGTCGGTCGGTCATGGCCTGGAACTGCCCGCCTTTTTCCCATGGTTCCTGTTTGTTCCATGGGATTGACGATCCGCCATGATCGTCGGGATCGCTGACGAGGGATGTTTCCTTCTGTGTTGCGCATGAAGTCAATGCGACCACGAATGCGCAGAGCAAAACCGGAACGACGATTGTTCGGAGCTTAAGGACTTGTGCCAGCATAAATCACACTGTCTCCAGGTTGTACTTGGACGCCGCGCGCCAAGCTGTTGGTCATGATATCGCCGATAGCAGTGGCTGGTTCAACTGAAGAAATGCGAATTTTTCCAATCAACGTCCCGTCTCGCAACACGAGCATTTCGGAGTTCGGCTCCACTCCGTTGCGCGCGCCGAGATTTAACACCACAAAATTATAGGCTTGATTGTAGGCGAGCACGGTCCCATGCACACCCGCACGATGGCTGCTGCTGCTTTCCCGTTGAACACTCGCGGTTTCACGCCTTTTCCTTGTTTCTGCTTTGGGAGCTTCTTTCACCTGCGCCGGGCGTTGTGCGTCCTGGAGTTTTTCAGCCAGTAACGCTTTTTCTTTCTCAGCGGCATCGAGCTGATGCCGGAGGTCATCGAGTTGCGAGTGTAAATCGGCGCTCTGCGCATTATCGGCCGGCGCTGAGGTGCCGGGCACGGACGGATTGGAGTTCGTTTGTGTGCCCGCCGCGCGTTGGCGTAACGCTGCAATTTCCTGTTGGCTGGCGTCTAGTTTGCCTTTGAGATCCGCTTTTTCTTTCTCTGCTTGGGCGCGTGCTGCTTCTGCTTTTGCGACTCGATCTTCTGTGTCAGCGGTCTTGCCGTGTTGTTGCGCTCCAGTTGTTCCATTCGTCAGAGCGTTCACTTTCGCCGGCACGGCCGTGCGCGGCATTGCGGCGTTCGCGCGAAGCGCTTTCACTTTCTGGCCATTCAGGAGAGCGAAAAACACCGCAAACAACAGAAAAATCACGGCCAGCCCGCTCAAACTCCCGGGTGTGAACGTAAACAGCGCCGATTCCCTTTGCGCCATAACCGTGCCTTTTAACAACGAATCTCGTGAAAAAGCAATTACGATTTGCACGGTCCACAGGAGAACCGTGCGGCTCAATTCTCAGTTCGTTTGTCCAGGGAGCGATTGCGAGTACGCCCAAAGGTCGCCTTTCGTTCGCGAGGAGAGCGGGAGGGTGTGGATTTTCATTCTTACGCGGCGATTTCACAGCCCGCACTAGATCTGTTCCCTTTGCAGGAGGAGAGGCGACCAAAGAGGATAAAGCATTGGCGACAAAGCAGGATCGGTTTCAATGCCGATTGCGTTTCTGCGATTTTCAATCCATAGAGATTCTATGGGACAGCAGCATCGGGTACGAATCAAGCGCAAGCGACGGGTGGCGTATTTGCGGCGCAAGAATGCAGCGCGGCGAGCTGCTCCGACCCGACCGGCCCCAGCCAAACAACCGGCACAGAAGGAATCCGCAGCATCTGAGTGACCGGTATTATTAACACCCTCGCTTCAGCGAGGTGCTTCAAAGCCGTATGCCTTTGCTAAGCGCTTGAGCGGTTTCGCGCGCCAGACAAAACCGCTAAGGCGGTTCGCGGGTTATCGACGCGAAATGCCACCTGGTTGAAGCGAGGTGTTAATGACGCGGGGTTCGAATAACTCGATTCCTTCGAGGCGAAACACGCATAAATTGTTTTCGATGCAATCGCCGGCGCATTATCTAATCGTCGATGGACACAGCGTTATTTTTGCCTGGCCGGAGCTGCGCAAACTTCACGCGCGCCGGTCGTACCTCGCACGCGAAGCGTTGCTCAAGCAGTTGCGTGATTATCAGGATTGGACCGGCGTGAACGTCGTCGTCGTTTTCGATGGTAAAGGCAAAAGAGTGGAGGCGACTTCTGACCCAGCGGAGGTGCAGGTTTTCTATTCGCGCAGTGGCCAATCAGCCGATGCCATCATTGAGCGGTTAGCGAGCAAGTACGCGAAACGGTACGAGTTGGTGGTTGCCACTTCCGATTCGATGGAAGTCGAAACTGTGCACGCGTGCGGAGCGGAGTCGATTTCGCCTGAGGGGTTGCGCGGACTCATTGCTGATGCTCGACGCTAAAGTGACCTAGGAATTCTGTAGCCGCCGGCCTGTGGCCGGTTGTTTGGTGTTAACCTGAGACGGCCCACAGGGCCGTGGCTACAACGGCGCCTTTATAGCCCCAATTTCTTTTCAACTTCCTTCATGCGCGCGAAGAGTTTCCCGAGCCGGCGAACCCAGGCAATCTGTTGCTTTGCTTCGGCAAGCGGCACGGCGGGCGACGCCCACCATGCTCCGCCACTGATGTTCTTGGAGATGCCACTTTGCGCGCCGATGGCGGTGTTATCGCCAATTTCGATATGCCCAATGATACCGACCTGACCGCCAATTAAGACACGCTGACCGATCTGGACACTGCCGGCAATTCCACTCTGCGCTGCCATGACAGTATTCTTTCCGATCACGACGTTGTGCGCGATCTGCACCAGGTTATCGATCTTCACGCCTTGCTGGATCCACGTTCGGCCAAACCGCGCGCGATCGACCGTAGTGTTAGCGCCGATCTCGACGTCGTCGTCGATTTGGACAATCCCGAGTTGCTGAATTTTTTGCTGGCGCCCATCGACCATTTCGAAGCCGAAACCGTCAGCGCCAATCACCGCTCCGCTGTGAATGATTACGCGCGAACCAATTCGGCTTCGCTCGCGAATTGTCACGTGCGGATAAATGTGACACGCGGAACCGATCACCGTCTCGTGTCCGACGTAGCTACCCGCGCCAATGATTGTGTCGTTCCCAATTTTTGCGCCGGGTTCGATCACCGCCAGCGGCTGAATCGAAACACGGTCGGCGAGCTGAGCGCTTGCATCGACGACGGCGCTCGGATGTATACCGGGTGCGAAGATAATCGGCTTCGGTGCGAATTTCAGAACGACTTGTTCAAATGCCTTAGTTGGATTTGAAACGCGAACCTGCGCGGCGTTGATTGGCTCGGCAAAATCGGGGGAAACAAAGACCGCGGATGCCCGGGTTTTGCGCAGCAGCCCAACATATTTTCGATTCGCGAAGAAACTGATTTCTCCGGGTGCTGCTTCGCCAAGCGATGCGGCGCCGGTAATCTTCAGTGTCGGGTCGCCAACTAATTCGCCGCCGAACAGATTGGCCAATTGTTCAAGAGTCAAACTCATCGAGAAGAGGGTAAGAGAAGAAGAATTCGCGAACCAGATTAAATGGAAGGGACGGACTGCCGGGCCGTCCGGCTGTTCGGCGCGCCCGGCGGTCGCGCCCTACCACACGCTAGCTCTGATCTTTGTTCCAGCGGGGCGGCCGTTTTTCGATGAAGGCTTGCACGCCTTCAAGTGCGGCTTTGTCCATCATGTTGCACGCCATGATTTGACTCGCCGCGTCGTACGCGTCCGCGATACCCAGCTCGGCCTGCCGATAGAAAAACTGTTTTCCCATTGCGACTGCGACGCGTGGTTTGCTGATGATCGCCGCAACTAGCTTCTCGACTTCGGCGTCTAGTTGTTCGGGTTCTGCGACACGGTTGATGAGGCCACGCGCCTTTGCTTCCTGCGCACTAATGAATTCTCCGGTGACGAGCATTTCGAACGCCTGCTTTCGCAAAAGATTTCGTGAAAGTGCCACGCCAGGTGTGGAACAGAAAAGACCGACGTTTACCCCGCTGACGGCGAAACGGGCGACACTCGACGCGACGGCGAGATCGCACATCGCAACCAACTGACAACCGGCGGCGGTGGCGATTCCCTGCACGCGCACAATCACAGGCACCGGCAAACGCTGGATAGCGAGCATCATCTCGGAGCATTGAGCGAAGAGCCGTTCGTAATACTCCAGCGATGGATCGGCGCGCATTTGTTTGAGGTCGTGACCCGCGCAAAAAGCTTTGCCTTCAGCACCAATGACAACTACACGCACGGATTCATCGGAGGCGATCGCGTCGAGCTCGCGTTGCAATTTGGCGAGCATTGCTTCAGATAAAGCGTTGAAAGCCTCGGGGCGGTTCAGCGTCAACCTGACCACTCCGCGCCCGTCCTGACTTCGCAGGATGAGTGGCTCTTCGGCTTCGGACATTTTCGGACGCGATGCCGATTCAATTGTTGCTGGAGAAGCTTTCACAGCTCTGTGACCGTTAAACCGCTACTACTGAAACTCCAAACCTGAAATTCGAAAAATTTAGTTTCCGTTTCAGGCGAGCGGCAACATCATCATTCGAGATATTGCGTAATGATAAGTCTTGAAGGGATTGCTAATTCCGGGGAGCGCACGCGGCTCGCGTGCTGGCGATGGTGCCCTCGCCATCGCGAACTTTTTCGTCGGGATGCATGCAACGTGGTAATCCGAAAGCTTCGGCGGGGGCGCCGAAACCAGCCCACGAGCCGCGTGCGCTCCCCCGAATGAAAATCGTCGCGATCGCTAATCAAAAAGGCGGGGTTGGCAAAACAACCACGGCCGTGAATCTCGGCGCTGCGTTGGCAGAATCGGGCAAGCGGATTTTGCTTGTCGATCTCGATCCACAAGCAAACGCCACCAGCTCGTTTGGTTTGCAGGGAGTGGAGGACGTTAGTCTTTATGATCCGTTGCTTGGTGACGCTTCAATCACTGAAAAGATTTTGCCAACCCGGCGCGAAGGGCTTTTCATCGTGCCGGCTGATCTCGACATGGCCGGTGCGGAGGTTGAGATCGCGCGGATGCCAAATCATCTCACGCGCCTGGCGGAAACACTCAAACCGCTGCACACGGATCAGACATTCGACTTCGTTTTCCTGGATTGTCCGCCGTCGCTTGGAATTTTGATGAGTAACGCGCTCGCAGCCGCGGACGAGCTGCTGACTCCGATCCAGTGCGAATATTTTGCGCTGGAAGGATTGGTGAAAATTGTGCGGCTCATCCAGCAAGTACTCGATTCAGGCGCGAACGAGCGTCTCGAGCTGGCCGGGATCGTTATGACGATGTTCGATGCGCGGACCAACCTTAGCCAACAGGTAGTTGCCGATGTGCGAAAACATTTCGGTGAACGCGTTTATGAGACCGTGATCCCAAGGAGCGTTCGGTTGAGCGAGGCGCCGAGCTTTGGGAAATCCATTCTGGAATACGCTTCGAGCGGACCTGCCGCGCAGGCGTATCGGGCGCTGGCGCGCGAGTTCATGAAGCGTCACGTTTCGCCAGCCACTGTTCGCGAGTTATCGCATACACCAGCGTCGGAAAACCGCGAAACATGATTTGCTTTTCCACATCCATTCCGTTTTTCTCCGCGACACGACGTGACGGGATGTTTTCCGGATGAATCAGCGAAATCACGCGTGGCAGTTCTAGATCCGCAAAGCCGTGATCGCGCACCGCGCGCGCGGCTTCGGTGATGAGGCCGCGATTCCAGTAATCGGGATGCAGTCGGTAGCCGATCTCGATCTCCCCCGGCACTTCAGCATGTTGGAAAAAACCGCAGTAGCCGACAATCGCATCCTCGCCCCGCGGGACCACGGTAAACTGCGATGGAATGCCCGCGCGATTCCAGCCCATCACTTTCTCGATAAACTCAACCGTCTTCTTTCGTTCGGTGAAAACGCCTAACGAGAAACGCATGAAATCAGGATTCGCGAATAACTGGGCCATCGCGTCGACATCTTCTTCGCGGAAGGAGCGCAGGATTAGACGTGGTGTTCGCAATTCCATGGTGCCGCTGGGGTCGTTACTTCATCAGGAGCGGTTCACAGGTGAATCGGTTTCTCCGAAGACGATGTCAATCGCCGCAGGGGCAGACCTGGCGGCTGAGCCGCGGCTTTTCGTGCCAACGCGTTGAGGACAATGCGTTCCACCTGTGACATACGTTCTGAGTACGCATTTCGATTTGTAATTAAAAAAGCCGATGAAGACCGACGAATACGCGCGACCGGCGCAGCCACCGGACACATCAAGTCTGGCCACGGTGCGGGAAGCAGCGGCCCATTGCACTGCATGTCATTTGTACAAACGCGGGACCCAAACTGTCTTTGGCGAAGGTCCGCGGCGCGCAGCCATGATGCTGGTTGGCGAACAGCCGGGCGATTACGAAGATGTGGCGGGCAAACCGTTTGTTGGTCCTGCGGGCAAGATCATGGATCGCGCGCTCGAGGACGCTGGAATCGATCGGTCGCAGGTTTACGTCACAAACGCGGTGAAACATTTTAAGTGGGAGCCTCGCGGCAAACGCCGCATTCATCAGAAGCCTAACTCACGCGAAATCGCAGCGTGCCGCCCGTGGCTGGAAGCGGAACTGCGGATCGTTAACCCCAAGCTCGTCGTGGCAATGGGTGCAACAGCGGCACAGACTATCTTCGGCCCGGGATTCCGCGTCACGCGCGAGCGCGGCAAGGTGTTGTCGTCGAAGGTTGCGCCGCGAGTGCTCGCGACCGTTCATCCATCATCGCTTCTTCGACAGCCCGACGAGGAATCGCGTGAACGCGAATACAAGCATTTCGTTGCCGATTTGCGCGCAGCGGTGAACGCGGCTGGTCAGTAGAAGCACGTCGCTCGCTAACGGAAAAGTTCAGACTACCGATTCGGCGACGCCGTTGGTGTAGGCGTTGCCTTTCGCGTCACCGGCCCGATTTTGACGGTCCTCGCCAGAAGCGTTCCGTCGGAATCCTTCAGATAGGAGCCGCTTACCTCGTCATCCTTGTTAATATCGTCGATGGTCGCGGTTTCCCCGCCCTTGGTTATGGGTGTTCCGTCGATGATTTTCAAAACACGCGATTCTCTTCGGCCCTCGATCGTGAATGTCTTCGCGTCTTTGTCCACTGCGGAGATGATTCCATGATATGGCACCAGCAATCCTTTTGGTCTGTGTCTGACGCGGGAATCGTTCGGCGAGGCCTGGGAAGCCGGCGGTGAAATTGTTGACTGGCAGGTTGCTTGTTCGCTGATCGGTGTGCAGAGACAAAGCAGTAGCGCGGCGCCGAGGTACTTGGATGGGATTCTCATAAGCTTGGTGGATTGCTAGGCATTACGGCGGTCTCAATCGTTTCTCAAGCTGCATCATTTGCAGCCACTGCATCTCGCGTTTTGTATCCTGCTACGAATGCCTTCCGAAACTGATCGAATGCGCCGCATTCGATTTCGGTGCGCGCTTGGCTCATCAGGTTCAGATAAAAATGCAGATTGTGCAGCGTGATCAGGCGAAGACCGAGAATTTCTTCCGCCTTGATCAGATGGCGAATATAGCCGCGCATGAATTCGCGGCAGGCCGGACACCTGCAGTTTTCTTCAATGGGCCTTTTGTCGAGTGCGAACTCTGCGTTCTTTAGATTGAGCGTGCCCGCGGCCGAAAACGCCGTGCCATTCCGGGCCAGACGCGTCGGCAACACGCAATCGAATATGTCCATTCCGCGGCCGATCATTTCTAGCATTTGCGGCGGCGTGCCGAGTCCCATCGCGTAACGTGGCTTGTCCTTTGGCAAGAACGGTTCCGCCGATTCAACCGCGCGCATCATTTCCTCCTCCGGCTCGCCAACACTCACTCCGCCGATCGCATAACCGTCGAAATGAAGCTCCACAATGGCCTGCGCAGATGCGCACCGCAGATCTTCAAATGTTCCGCCCTGCACAATGCCGAAGAGCATTGAATCGGCGAATCGGCGAACCGGCGAATCGGCGAGTCCCGATTTCGCCGTTTCGCTGTTGCTCCGTTTCCACTCCTGGCACCTTTTCGCCCATCGCGTGGTCAGCTCCGCGCTTTGCGCCGTGTATTCGTACTCGCACGGATAAGGAACACATTCATCGAGCACCATCGCGATGTCGCTGCCGAGCGCGGCTTGGATTTCCATCGCGATCTCCGGCGAAATGAACGCTCGGCCGCCATCGATATGATTTTGGAATTCGACGCCCTTCTCGGTGATTTTGCGCAACTTCACAAGCGAGAAAATCTGATACCCGCCGCTGTCGGTCAGAATCGGGTCATCCCAACTCATAAAATTGTGCAGACCGCCAAAATGCTTGATGACGTCGAGGCCAGGCCTAACGAACAAGTGGTAGGTGTTTCCGAGAATAATTTGCGCATTCAGCTGGCGGAGTTCGCGCGGACTAACCCCCTTTACGCTTCCTTGTGTTCCCACCGGCATAAACGCGGGCGTATTGATGACGCCGTGCGCGGTTTTGAATCGTGCGCACCGGGCTTTTGAATGTTTATCGCTCGCGAGGAGTTCAAAGTCGTTCTGCATGTGAGTTAGAGATTCCTCGACTTGGCTCGGAATGACAATTCAACGCACAAAATATTCGTTGCAGATCACGATCCTACTTCTATATTCGGCGCTTACCGCATCAGGCGCGTGAGAGAGTTTATTGCGCGGTCTGAAGCGGGTTTTTTTGTCGCCCGGAGTAACGAACCTTTGGCGACGCTTTACTTTTAGGATTGAAAAATGCCCACGATCAATCAGCTGATTCGCAAAGGACGCCGGAAGGTGTCGGTGAAATCGAAGTCACCGGCGTTGGTGGGTTGTCCGCAGCGGCGCGGTGTCTGTGTGCAGGTGATGACCCGCACGCCGAAGAAGCCGAATTCTGCGCTCCGCAAAGTGGCGAAAGTGCGGTTGACGAATGGCCAGGAAGTGATTGCCTACATTCCGGGCGAGGGACACAATTTGCAGGAGCACTCGATCGTGCTCGTGCGCGGCGGACGCGTAAAAGATTTACCTGGCGTGCGCTATCACATTGTGCGTGGAACCCTTGACGCGCTGGGCGTGGATGGGCGACGGCGCGGTCGCTCCAAATATGGAGCGAAGCGGCCGAAGGGCGGGGCGGCTGGTGGAGGCGGCGCGGCGAAAGCATCGCCGACAGCGGCCAAGTAAAAAAACAAATTTGAAACGGACGATCGTCAATGTCGCGGCGGAGGAGAGTTCACAAAAAAGAGGAGCACGTCGATTCCCGATATGGGAGTGCGGCGGTAGCCCGTCTTATCACGACCGTAATGAAGCGGGGAAAAAAATCGCTCGCAGAACGCGTCGTGTACACCGCGATCGATAGGTCGCGCGAAGGCTCTGATTCAGTCGATCCGCTGGAGATTGTAAACAAGGCAGTCGAAAACGTTCGTCCGCGGCTTGAAGTGCGTTCCCGCCGGGTTGGCGGCGCGACGTACCAGGTGCCAATGGAAGTGACGCCCGCGCGGCAAATCTCACTAGCCACGCGCTGGATCGTGAAATTTGCCGACGGTCGCAAGGGCTTGAAACTGGCTGACGCGCTAGCGCAAGAACTCAAAGACGCTGCGGCGGGCCAGGGAAACGCGATAAAAAAACGCGACGACACACATAAAATGGCGCAAGCGAACCGCGCGTTCGCGCACTTTAGATGGTGACAATTATGGCGACGGCGACAATGGAACAAAAAAAGGCCGCGGCGAAAAATCCAAACTCGCCGAATCGCAAGTTTCCGCTGGAACGAACCCGGAACATCGGCATCGCGGCGCATATCGACGCCGGCAAAACAACGATTACGGAGCGCGTTCTCTTTTACACCGGCATGATCCACAAGATGGGGGAGGTGCACGAAGGCACCACCGTGACCGATTGGATGGAGCAGGAACGGGAACGCGGGATCACGATCACGTCGGCCGCGACAACTTGCACTTGGTCACAGCGCAAAGAAGAAGGCGTCTACAAGATGTTCGAAGGGGTCAAGGAGCGCATCAACATCATCGATACACCTGGACACGTCGATTTCACCGCTGAGGTGGAGCGTTCATTGCGCGTGCTCGATGGGGCGATCGCAGTTTTTGACGGCGTGGCCGGGGTGCAGCCGCAATCCGAAACGGTCTGGCGTCAGGCGACCAAGTACAACGTGCCGCGTCTGGCATTCATCAACAAAATGGATCGCGTTGGCGCAGATTTCGAAATGTCGGTCGACAGCATCCATAAAAAACTCGGCGCAAACGCCTGGCCGGTTTTGCTGCCGCTGGGAAGGGAAGATCAGCTGCGTGGCCAGCTCGATGTCATTAACAAAAAGGCGATAATCTATTCCGAGAACGATCAGCTGGGTTCGACCTATAGAGTGACCGATGTGCCGAAGGAGTACGTGGGTGCGGTTGAAAAGACACGCAACGAACTAATCCAACAGGTTTCTAATATCGATGATGAAGTCGCCGAGGCAGTCCTTGAAGAACGCGAAGTCACGCCGGAGTTGTTGAAGGCGGGGATCCGGCGCCAGACGATCGCGAACAAATTCGTGCCGGTCATTGGCGGCTCAGCTCTTAAGAACATCGGTATTCAGTATCTGCTCGACGCGGTTGTCGATTATCTGCCGAGCCCGCTCGACATTCCGCCGGCCAAAGGCCAGAACCCAGACACCGGCGAGCCAATGGAAGCGGTGACCGATGACAACGGCGAATTCTGTTCGATCGCGTTTAAGCTGTGGAGCGATCCATTTGTTGGCAAGCTCGTGTTCTTCCGCGTTTACTCCGGATCGCTCAGCAAAGGCGACACCGTTTACAATCCGCGCACGAACAAACGTGAGCGGATTTCGCGTTTAATTCAGATCCAGGCGGATAAACGCGAAGACATCGAGACGTGTTACTCTGGCGACATCGCCGCGATTGTCGGAATCAAAAATATCACTACTGGCGACACGCTCTGCGATGAGGACCACCCAATTCTTCTCGAACCGCCATCGTTCCCCGATCCAGTTATTTCAATGGCGATTGAGCCGAAGACGAAGTTGGACCAAGAAAAAATGGCGACGGCGTTGCAACGGCTCGCGGAAGAAGACCCCACTTTCCGCGTTTATACGCATGAAGATACCGGCCAGACGATCATTGCCGGAATGGGCGAGTTGCACTTGGAGATCATTCGCGACCGGATGTTCCGAGAATTCAAAGTAGACGCAAACGCTGGCAAACCGCAGATCGCGTACCGCGAAACCATCACTAGCAGCGCTCATGGCGTTGGCAAGCTGATCAAGCAGTCAGGCGGCCGCGGCCAGTATGGACACGTGGAAGTGGACGTGCGTCCTGCCGCGCGCGGCAACGGTCTCACAGTCGAGAACAAGATTGTGGGAGGC
>QHQV01000391.1 GCA_003219945.1 Verrucomicrobiota bacterium
CGGAAGACGATAGTAAGCATCGAAGCCGGAGGAGAGTTGAAACACTTTCGGCTGTCGAGCAGGAATATCATCAACGATTTGCGAAAGAATCTTGCGCGATTCGGCGTAGCGGGAGACGTTAGTCTGATCAACCGGCGCTTCTTCGACGAGGCAACAATCTCCGAAGTTCGTCAGCGGTTGAGCAACGACGACGTCGGCCCTGTTCGTTTTCGACGCCGACAATAACGTACGCCGGGACTTGGATTGCTACCGTGAGCTGCTAAATAACGGCTGCTGGGTCGTGATCGACGATTACTTTGGGCCCGCAAAAGCAGCGCCTCTGTGGGCGCAGGTTGACGCCCTTATTGTGCGAAGGCCGGCTCGTTCCGTTTGGATACTACGGATGGGGCACGTCGGTCGGCCAGTGGCAGCGGGAATGACTTCGATTACCGGGTAGCGGCAGGCCCGGCTTCGCCGCCTCGCTGAAACCACTTTGTGCTTTCGCGGACAAAAGCGTTGACAAAGAGCCGCTTCATTCGGAAAGTCAACACTCATTTTTACCATGCTCGCCCCGCAACTTGTTCCATCCGCGCTTACAAGCAGCGTGTCGACTATCCTTCAATTCCCGACGGAGACGGTCCGCCCCGTTCGTTCCTTGCGCCATATGACGACTCAACTTCTTCAGGAAGCAGCACAGGTGATCCCGAATCAGCAACTTCTGATTAATGTTGTCTCCAAGCGTGTGCGTCAGCTTGGCTTGGGACATCGGCCGTTAGTCGAGACGACACCACGAATGTCGCTGACCGATATTGCGCTCAAAGAAATCATTGCCGGCAAACTGACTTACGAATCGCTTGAAGGTTCCACGGACGGGGCGTAGCAGCGCCGTTTTTTAGAAACTGCTGTAGTGTGCGCTGCCCTCAGCGCATAAAGCAAAATGAGGTCTAACGTCATTGGGCGCTGGATTTTCTGCTCATGACAGCGGATGCCACAACTAACGGCGAATGGTGAGGCAGAATCGGGTGGCAATATGGCAACTGAGTCCATCATCAATCGCAAAGCGCTGCGGGATTATCATATCGTTGACCGCTACGAAGCGGGCATCGAATTGAAGGGCAGCGAGGTTAAATCGATCCGGGCAGGCAAGGCCAATATCAGTGACGCGTTCGCGCGAATCGAGAATGGCGAAGCTTTCCTTTACAACGCTGACATCCAGCCCTACGAGCGCGCCAGCCACGAAATTCCAACCGCAAAACGAATTCGCAAATTGTTGCTCCACCGCGAGGAGATCGACAGGCTTTACGGCGAAACGCAAGTGAAAGGCCGCGCGCTCGTTGTGCTGAAGGTGTATTGGAAAAACGGGAAGTTGAAAGCCGAAGTCGGCGTAGGCATCGGCAAGGTTGCGGGTGACAAGCGCGCCGATTTGAAGAAGCGCGCTGTCGATCGCGAGACGGCGCGTGAAGTCGCGCGCTTCAATCGCAAACACGCGTGACTGTTCCAACAACTGGCGCGCCGTACGTGGTTGTTCACGGCCGCTTGCTCCGAACATTTCGTATCTGATTGTAAGGTCGTGCAATGAATACTCGGGTTTGCTTCGGAGCAGGCGCTTTTTTAGTCGGTGGTTGCATAGCCGCCCGCGTGATTCGCACGGCCCGATACACGTTGCGCGATAAAGTTGCCCTGATCAGTGGCGGGTCGCGTGGACTCGGGCTCGTACTGGCGCGACATATTTGCGATCAAGGCGGGAAGGTTGCCCTGCTCGCGCGTGATCCGGAAGAACTCGCCCGTGCAAAAGCCGATCTCACTGCCCGCGGCGGGAAAATTCTCACTGTCGAATGCGATCTGCTCGATCGCGATCAGATTCAGGCAGCTGTCCGCAAAGTCATCGATCACTTCGACAGGATCGACATCCTGATCAACAACGCCGGCATCATCGAAGTCGGTCCGCTAGATCACATGACCTGGGAAGATTACGATCGCGCGATGAGGCTGCACTTTTGGGCGCCGTACGAATTGGTTTCGCAGATCGTGCCAGAGATGCGTCTTTGGGGTGGGGGACGTATCGTGAACATTTCCTCCATCGGCGGCAAGGTTGCGATGCCGCATTTTGCGCCTTACAGCGCTAGCAAGTTCGCGCTAACTGGTTTCTCTGATGCGATTCGGGCTGAACTGGCGCGCGATAATATTCAGGTGACGACCGTGGCGCCGGGACTCATGCGGACCGGGTCACATGTGAACGCAAAGTTCAAAGGCAAACACGACGCTGAATTTGCCTGGTTCTCTGCTGGCGCGGGTGCTCCGCTGATCTCAATGGACGCGGATCGCGCAGGGCGGAAAATCGTTGCGGCGTTTAGGCGCGGGCAGCCATCGCTTACCCTCACGTTTGGTGCCCGCGGCGCGATCGCCGGGAACGCGCTGTTTCCAAATCTCACCGGCTACGCCATGAAAATTGTAAATCGGCTTCTACCGGATATCGCCGACGAAAGTGGCCAGCAATCGCGAGCTGGTTCCGAGCTCCCACGATTGACGCCGGAATGGATAACACGCCTCGCGGACCGCGCGACGAAAGAAAACAACGAAGAAGCGACGTCGTACGTGAATCGTTAAAACGTTCCATCGTTAAATCGGACTTGCGTTTGCCGATTCAACAATTCACGATTCAACGATTAAGTTGGCGAAGCCATGAGTAAACGGCTCTTCGTCGCAATCGATCTGCCCAAGTCAACGCGCCAATTGCTTGCAGACCTTGATCCGCACATTCGCGGGGTGCGTTGGACGCAAACCGACCAAATGCACCTGACGCTCGGTTTTTTCGGGGACGTACCCGAAGGTATTGAACTCAAGCTTCGCGAAAAACTCAGCGCGATCGGGTTCGGCGCGTTCTTTATAAACGTGAATGGCGTCGGTGTCTTCTCCTCAAAAGGCGCGCCGAAAATTATCCGGATCGGCGTCGGCAAAGCGCACCCGCATCTATTCCAAATTCACAAGCGCGTGCAGGAAGCCGCGCTGGCTATAGGCATCGAACCGGAGCTTCGCCCGTGGCATCCGCACATCACGATGGCGCGTTGCCGCGATGTCTCCGCTCAAGCGCTCCGGAAATTCTTACAATCGAATGCCGAGTTCGATGCCGGAATGATCCGCATTGACGCGTTCCATCTCTATTCCAGTAAGCTGACGCCCGCCGGGCCAATTCACAGTCGTGAGCTTACTGTTCATTGTAGCGGCGGTCTCTGACCGTCGAGCTCTACTGTAGCCGCTTCGGTCCGCGGGGCGCGACGCTGATGTTTTTGTTTCATGACAAATCTCGGCGCGTCTCACAGAGACGCGGCTACAGATTACAAACCCTTGCTCGATAGCGGTGCGGCGATTTGCTCGAGCGAGCGTCGCTCGGCGGAAACGCCGATCCATGCTTCCATCGCCGCCGCAAAAACCATCGCCGCCGCAGCCATCAAATACCCCATAAACAATGCTGTGCTCGATCCTGTTCCGATGATCCAACCGAACAGTAGCGGCGCACCCACGCCACCGACCAGGGTTCCGAGTGCAAAGAAAATTGCAATCGCCATTCCACGAATTTCCAAGGGAAAAATCTCGCTCACGGTCAGGTAGGCGGAACTGGCGGCCGCCGAGGCGACGAAAAAGATAATTGTCCACGCAAGCGTTTGCGTTTGCGCCGTCAGCAGTCCGTCGTGAAAAAGCCAGCCAGTGACTGCGAGTAATACTCCTGCGAGCGCATACGTCAGGGTAATCATTTGTTTGCGCCCGATCGTGTCGAACAGATGCCCAAGCAGCAGTGGCCCGAGCACATTTCCAAGCGCGAACGGCAGAAGATAACCACCGAC
>QHQV01000392.1 GCA_003219945.1 Verrucomicrobiota bacterium
ATCGCCGGGCTCGTAAATTTCGCGGCGCAATTTCATTCCGGCCTGTTTATCGAGGTAACCGTCCTTTGCCTTTTCAAAAACGGTTGCCATGTCCGCGGCAATCGCGTCCGCCCAGGCATAGCCATAGTAACCGGCATCATAGCCGTTCAGATGACCAAAGTACGAGACGAACGTTGTACTCGGATCAATCGGCAAAAAGACTTTTTCCAAGATCGGGTTCGATATCGCAACGGAATCGTATGGCATTTCTTCGGGATGTGGATCGTGCAGAGCAAGATCGAGTGAAGCGAACGCGAACTGCCGCCGATAAAGCACGCCGGCGCTTGCCAGCTTTGCGTCGTTGAGCTTCTTCACGATTTCGGCGGGAATTCTTTTGGACGGATCGCGGTAATCGGCAGCAAAAGTATCCAGCACTTTTTTGTCCCAAACCCAGTTTTGCAGCATCTGCGATGGCGCTTCAACAAAATCACCTGGGACATTCGTTCCGGCGAAGCGGCCATACTTGGCGCGAGTGACAATGGAATGCAGAGCATGCCCAAACTCGTGGAAAAGCGTCTCGACGTCCTGATGCGTCATTAAGGATGGAGCATCGCCATTCGCCGGCGGGAAATTGCAGAGCAAGGCAACAGTGGGCCGCTGATATTTTCCGTTCGGCAAAAGCTTGCCGCTGATGATGACGAATTGCGCGAAGTGATTGAATTTTCCTTCCCGCGGGAACATGTCGAGATAAAACATCCCGAGTGGCTCGCCCGTGGCTGAATCGGTGACGAGATACAGCTGGAGATCGTCAATCCATTTGTACGGTGCGACGATTTTTTCGAATTTCAGACCAAAGATGCTCTGATAAATGTTGAACATCCCGTCGAAGACTTTTTGGAACGGGAAATACGCACGCAACGCTTCCTTATCGACGGCGTATTTTTGCTTGTTAAGCTGGTTGCTGTAGTACCGCCAGTCCCACACCATGATCTTGGCGTTAGGATCATTGGTGCAGGCAGCCTTCAATTTTTGAAGTTCCGCAACTTCACTGCCGAATTTTGGCTGTATGCCTGTGACCAGATCGTTAATGTACTTTTCCGCATTCGTGCCGGTCCTGGCCATTTTGACTTCCGTCTGGTAATCGTCCCATGACTTGTAACCGAGGCGCAGCGCAATTTTGTTTCGGAGGTCCAGCATTTGGTTAAGAACAGGAACGTTTTTGTCCTTAGCAAGCGTTTCGCGAATGAGGTACAGCTGTTTACGCGTCACTTCGCTTTTGGCGTTCTCCTGCACTGTGTTGAATTGCCAGGTGACATTCGCCATCACGGTATAAACGTCGTCGCCGGTTTTGATTCCAGGCGAGGCAAAAAAGCTTTCCGGAAGCCCATCGAGGTCGGCTTTGCTGAACATCACTGGAGCATTGGACTTAACGATATTGGTGTCGAAATCCGTTCCGAGCTTCGACAGCTCCTTGCGAAATTCCTCGACTTCTTTGCGCTGATCAGGGGGCAATTCCAAACCGGCACGGCGATAATCGCGCAGCGTTTCCTTCAGCAGCTTTTCGTCTTCTCCGCTGAGCTTTGGACGCGTGTCAGCAAATGCCTTGATCGCCTTGTAAACGTCCTCGCGATAATCGACACCGACCGCCCAGTCCTCGAACGCTTTCACGGCGTTCTCCGCAGCAGTGCGCATGGCGGGATTCGTGTTCGTTTCCTTTATGATGGTGGCTCTATTTGCCGCTAGATTCGCCTCGTACGTGACACCATCCAGAGCGACTACAGTGCTCCTGAAAGTCACCCTGCTGGGGTCTTGCGCACCAATCCGATCCAGCGATGCGTTGGCTTTCGCAATCGCATTTTTCATTGCAGCCTCAACAGCTTCCGGCGTTTGCTCCCAATCAGGAATCGTCAATACGGCGTTCGCTTTTGTCGCAGCGGCACGAAAATCATCGACTGTTTTCATTTGGGCCGCGGAAACGCCTAAGTTCGACGCGAGGAGAAAGAGTAGGACGTGAACAAATGCGGCTTTACTGGAATCGTTCGACATAGGCATGGAAGAGCAAAATCGGCCAAAAGATTTGCACAGATTTTCACTAATGGCAGAAGGAATTTTGATGAATCTGTGTTTCAACTGTGTTCATCTGGGGCGAAAGCCGCGACTCTGCGAGAACGCCTAAAAACATGGTCCACAAATTTTTCGTTGCCTTTATTCCAATTTTTGTCGCGATAGATGCCGTTGGGCTGGTGGCCATGTTTATGGGTCTGGCTGGGGACGCTCCGCGCGAACACCGTCAGCGACAGGGTTTTATCGCCATCTTCACGGCCCTCTGCATTTCGGTTGGGTTTATATTTCTCGGGAAGATCATTTTTACCGCGCTGGGAATCACTGTGGCGGATTTTCAGGTCGCAGGCGGCTTGATTTTGCTCGGGTTGGCCGGACGGGAGTTGCTTAATGTGGCACCGGCAAATCGTGAAGCCACTGACGACTTCGGCGTTGTCCCGCTTGGGATGCCTTTGATAGCCGGGCCGGCGCTACTGACAGCGGTGCTGATCCTGGTCGACACAGTCGGCCTGGTGTTTACCGTCGCGGCGCTTCTGGTGAATCTCGCACTGGTCGTGGTCGCATTCTGGAATGCCGATTTAGTCGCGCGCTGGATGGGGAGACAAGGGTTACGCGGGGTATCGAAAATAGTGGCGCTTCTGCTGGCAGCTATTGCCGTCAGTCTGATTCGCCGCGGTTGGCATGGCGTATGAGTGCCGCGAACGACTTAAGCGCACGAATTTTGCGCAGCGACGATCTCGCCAGCTCGCCTCGATTCCCTTGCCGCAAGATCGGCGTGCGTCAAAAGCCTGTTTCGAAGCGCGCGCCGCTTGCAATATGTCGTCGTGCCGAAGGCCAGAATTCCTTCAGCTCTGCGCTGTTGTCACCGTGCTGATATCGCCAATTCAACTCGGTTTCGATAGCCTTAATTTCGTCCTGCTGTGGCAGCGCCATTCCGTTGTAGATGTAGGCTGGGACCTCATTGCGCGTCCTGGTGAACGGGACTGTCGCGTAGAGATCGAGCCGGCGCTGCTGCAATTGGGCCGTGCTCCAATCCTTATAAGCGGGGCTACGATGGCCCCATACGTCCGCCGTGTAAGCATACCGGGAATAAGGGTAGCCACCCGTCACTGCCGGACCAGGCGGGGGCGCGGATTGGTTTGCGCAACCAACTAGCGCAACGGCAAATGCTGTTATGAACAATCTTTTCATATTGCTTGATTCCTCGATTTCTCTTACTTGCGACTATTAAACCACGAAAATCCATCGCAGTCGCAGGTTTATTTTACTGTTTGCCACAGATATGCTACAAATCCTGGTCCAAGTCCAAATAATTGCTGGAGGCCGATTCACAGTACAAACGGGCCGGCTCATTGACACCCCGAAGCCCTCTCGGTAAAATCCTCATTTTATGAGATTTCCTCTTCCGCTCACAGCCAAAATCGCTGCGTACGTGATCGGGCACAAGCTGCGGGGCACCAAGAAATTCGCTACCGTGCTTCAGCTCGAGCCGTTGCATACGTGTAATCTCACGTGCACCGGTTGCGGACGGATTCGCGAATACTCGACGTCTCTCAAGGATATCATGAGCTTGGAGGATTGCCTGGCGGCGGCTCAAGAGTGCAACGCGCCAATGGTTTCCATCTGCGGCGGTGAGCCGCTGGTGTATCCGCATATCGAAGCGCTGGTGGAAGGATTGCTCGCTCAGAGACGCATCGTTTACATCTGCACCAACGCCGTTTTCATGCGGAAAAAAATGCGCGAATGGCTGGCGAAAGCATTGAGCAACGCCCAAAACGGCAGCGGCAAAAAATTCGAGGAGAAAATCGATGTGCTCCTTAAAGGCGGATTGATTTCCGAGAAAGACGCCGCTGAAATCCGTAAGGGGCCAAAAGACCCGGCGAAGCCTACGATTGCGCCGAGCAAATGGATGTACTGGAACGTGCATCTTGATGGCTTGGAGCGGACACACGACCTGATCGTCGAGCGCGAGGGCGTTTTCAAAGAGTGCATTCTGGCTTCAAAGAGTGCATTCTGGCAATCAAAATGGCGAAGGTCCTCGGGTACCAGGTCGCGACCAATACGACCATCTACAAAGAGACCGATATGCAGGAAATCGAGCGAATGTTCGATTACCTGTCAGATCTTGGAGTTGACGGACACACCATCACTCCTGGCTACGACTATGACGCTGCGAAGCGAGACATGACCAAACGGCTGAATTTGCGGCCGGAAGATTTCTTTCTCACCCGCGCTATGACCGTTCAGAAATTCCAAAAAATCGAGAACTGGATGAATCAGTACACGTTTTTCGGAACGCCGGTCTATTTTGAATTCCTTGCTGGTAAACGCGACCTGACTTGTTCGGCCTGGGCAATTCCCACGCGCAACATCCGCGGCTGGAAGGCTCCTTGCTATTTGATGACCGACGGCCATTTCTCGACCTACGCGGAGCTGCTGGAACAGACGGACTGGGACCGATACGGAGTCGTCAATAGTGTCGCACGCGATAGCCGGTGCGAAAATTGCATGGTGCATTGCGGCTATGAGCCCACTGCAACGCTGGGTTTGCAAGCTCAGCGCGGCGACACTTGGAAAACTATCAAGTTCAATTTCGGCGCTAAGCCGAGGGCGGCTGGACGCGGCAGTGAAGTGCTCGCCTACAACGGTGTCAGTTCGGGAAATGGTCATCTCACCGGCAAGCGCGCTGAGCCAGCCGTGAAAGCCTCCTGAACGATTGAGATGCCGTCGAACCAATTGATAGTCTTACCTAGTTCGCCAGCTGCCTCGGAATCCTATTCGGCGGCGGACGAAGAGATCGGTCAGGCGATTTCGCTCGCTCAGGAAAATCTTTTGCGGCAACAAAAACCTGACGGGCATTGGTGCGGCGAGTTGCTGGTCGATAGCACGCTGTGCTCGGACTACGTCGTGTTCATGCACTGGTGCGGCGAAGTGGACGCGCACCTGCAGCGTCGTTGCGTCCGTCATATACTTAAACGCCAATTGCCCGACGGCGGCTGGAACATTTATCACGGTGGGCCGAGCGAGATTAATGCGTCCGTAAAAGCGTATTTCGCCCTGAAGCTTGCCGGTTGTTCTGTGGACGCGCCGTTTATGCAGGAAGCGCGCGCGACC
>QHQV01000393.1 GCA_003219945.1 Verrucomicrobiota bacterium
GACAACGCGAAGAGATTGGAGAGATGTCGTATCCACTCTTTACACATCGTGAAATCGATCGCGCATCGGAACGCTGGCGTTGGTGTCCATTGCGCCAGCGGATCTCGATTGCCGGCGAACGGGCAGCCGCGCGCGAAAAGGACACGTTAACGTTTGAGTTCTTCGACGCCGGACATGTGCTCGGCTCGACCGGAGTAATGCTGCGCGCTGAAGGCCAAACTGTTTTTTACACCGGCGACGTCAATTTTGACGAGCAAACAATCATGCAGGCGGCGGTTTTCCCCGAGGAGAAAATTGATGTGCTGATCTTGGAATGCACACGCGGCGATCACGCGAAACCCGAGGGCTGGACTCGCGCGGGTGAAGAGCGACGTCTGGCGGAAGCGCTTGTCGCCGGTTTCGAGCGGGACGCGTGCGTGCTAATACCGGTGTTCGCCCTAGGCAAAACACAGGAAATACTCGCGCTGCTCCATAAGTTTCGCCGGCAGCGGCTACTGCCAGAATTTCCAATTTATATTGGCGGTCTTAGCTCGAAATTCACAGACATCTATGATCGCCGCGCGCACACGACACGCCGGCAATTGTCGCGCCTGAAACTCATGAGAGAAGTAGCGCCGTTCATCTTGAATGATGAAACCGTGCGAGATACCGCATTGCGCGGCGGACGCGTATACGTTCTCTCCAGCGGGATGATGATTCCCAAAACGCTATCCAACGTTTTTGCCCGCCGGATCATCGAGAACCCGCAGCACTCGATCTTTTTCGTCGGCTACGCCAATCCAGAGTCGCCCGCCGGACTTTTGCGGGACGCAGGCAGAGGCGGCGAGGTGGCGCTTGATCCCGACAAACCACCGCAACGCATCCGCTGCAATATGGAGCAGTTCCAGTTCAGCGCGCACGCGACACGCGAGTCGCTCGTCGATTATGCCAAAAGAATTGCGGCGGCAAAAATTCTTCTCGTGCACGGTGATCCTCCGGCGGTCGAGTGGATGCGCGCCACAATATCGAACGAACTCTCCGATTCGGAGGTAATTGTACCCACGCCGGGCTTAGAGATCGAGTTATAACAGCGCTCTTCGCTTATGGACTTTGTCGCTAGGAAAAATAATGCGACGGTCACAGACCGCTGCTACAACCCATGCGCATTGCCTCGTGGAACATCAATTCGCTGCGCAAACGGCAGGATCGCTTGTTTGCATGGCTCGAGGCAACACAACCGGACATTGTCTGCTTGCAGGAGACCAAATGCCCGGACGAACAATTTCCGGCGCTCGCTTTGCAAGCGGCAGGTTATCGCTCAGCGTCTCATGGCGAGAAGTCGTACAACGGCGTAGCGGTTATCGCGAAGAACGAGCTGCGCGAGGTTCGGGCGTCGCTTTGCGATGAGACAGTCGATCCGCAGGCGCGCGTGATCGCAGCGACCGTCGGCCAGTTGCGCGTGTTCTCGATTTACGCGCCTAATGGTCAAGCCGTTGGCTCGCCGGCGTACGAATATAAACTGCATTGGTATCGGCGGCTCCGAGACTGCCTTGCGAAGGAAAAACTCCACGACCTCATCGTGTGCGGCGATCTCAATGTCGCACCCGAGGATATTGATGTTTACGACGCCGACCTCTGGCACGGTGCCATCATGGCTTCGGACGGCGAACGCGCCGCTTTTCGTGATTTGTGCAGCCTCGGCTTGCACGACACGCTTCGAATTCATCACAGGGAAGCAGAACTTTTCACCTGGTGGGATTATCAAATGCGCGCCTTCGAGAAAAATCGCGGCCTGCGCATAGACGCTGTTCTGACAAGCGAATCGCTGGCGAAGAAATGCATCGCTTCCGGGATCGATCGCGATATGCGCGCTGGAAAAGACCCTTCGGATCACGCTCCGGTGTGGGCGCAGTTTGCGACCTAAGAACGTCAATGCCTAACAAATCGCATCTTCGCGTTTCCAATCCGCTGCCAAAGCCACTGTTGATCTGGGACGGCAACTGTGATTTCTGCCGGTTATGGATCGAGCGCTGGCGCGAAATGACAGCGGACAAGGTCAATTACACCACTTATCAAGAAGCAGCTGAGCGCTTCCTTGAAATTCCAAAGGATGAATTCAACCGCTCGCTGGTTTTAATCCAACCCAACGGCACAGTAGTCTTCGCAGCGGAAGCGGTGTATCGCTCCCTTTCGTTTCGGCGTTCGGGAGAATGGCTGGCATGGAGCTACGATCATGTGCCCGGCTTCGCCGTTGTTTCTAAGACCGGCTATGGCTCGATCGCTCGCCACCGAAAATTTGCATCAGCGGTCACGCGACTGCTCTGGGGCAAAGACGTGCGGCGGCCCACGTATTTTTGGGCGCGACGCTGGTTCCTGCGGGCACTCGGCGTGATCTACTTAATCGCGTTCGTGTCGCTTTGGGTCCAAGTAGACGGACTCGTCGGCAGCAACGGCATCTCGCCCGTGAGTCAGTTCCTGCCCGCGGTTCGGCGCCAACTCGGACCGGACGCTTACACTCTGTTGCCGACGCTTTGCTGGTTCAGTTCGAGCAATGCGTTTCTTCATTTTCTTTGCGGTAGCGGCGTTCTCTGTTCGTTGCTGTTGATTTTTGGAATCGCTCCGGCGGTTTCACTCGTTGCTCTCTTCGTCTTGTACTTGTCGCTCACCGTCGCAGGACAAGTCTTTTTCAATTTTCAATGGGACGTGCTTTTGCTGGAGACTGGATTTTTGTCGATCTTTTTCGCGCCTTGGCGGCTGTGGCCACGGAGACTTTCGCCTCGGCGGGGATCGACGATCCCAGTTACAGCGCGGGTTTCGCGTGTCGGCTTGTTTTTGCTCAAGGTTCTTTTGTTCAAACTGATGCTGATGTCCGGAGTGGTGAAGCTAACAAGCGGCGACGACAGCTGGTGGAACCTGACAGCGCTCGATTACCATTACTGGTCGCAACCGCTGCCGACGGTGTTCGGCTGGTGGGCGGACAAAAGTCCTGAATGGTTCAAACATTTTTCTGTCGCGTTTTGCCTCCTAGTGGAAATCGTCGTGCCTTTTTTCATCTGGGCGCCGCGGCGTCTGAGATTGATGGCTGCTGGACTGCTGATTTTTCTTCAACTCGCGATCGCGATCACAGGGAACTATTGCTTTTTCAATCTGCTCACGATCGCGCTTTGCTTATTGCTGATCGACGATTCGATGGTAGGGCGCGACCGCCGGGCGCGCCGACGCTTTGGTTACGGCGCGCCCGGCGGTCGCGCCCTACCACAACAGCTGTGCGTCTACACTGGCATAATCGTGACTATCGTGACGTTACCGATCAACGCATGGTTAATCTTCAGCGCATTCAAACCGCTGAGTCGACCACCACGCGTGCTGGCGAATGTTTACGAGAGACTCGAAGCATTTCGCATCGTAAACGGTTATGGCCTGTTTCGCGTGATGACGATAGACCGCGGCGAAATCATTCTCGAAGGCAGTGCCGATGGAATTGAATGGCTGCCGTACGAGTTCAAATGGAAACCCGGCGATGTGAAACGGGCGCCGGCTTGGTGTGCGCCGCACCAACCGAGACTCGACTGGCAGATGTGGTTTGCCGCTTTGGGAACGCCGCGCGAAAATCCGTGGTTCGTCGCACTGATCTTCCGTCCAAGGTTCGCATGACGTGAACGGCTTGCTCGCAAATAACCCATTCGCTGACAAACCGCCACGTTACATTCGATCACTGTTTTATCGCTATCGATTTGCAACAATGGATGAGCTTTACCAGACCGGCGCGTGGTGGAGACGTGAGGAGCTTCGCGAATACTTGCCAATGCTTTCGCTGGAAGAGTTCCGGTAATCGTGCCGCAGAGAATCTTGTCTGTGTAACAAGAGAGGCGATCGCCGGAGAGCAGCGGACTAAACACCGCCGCTCCTCGGAGGCACCAACCTTGAGCGCCGTGCGATGGTACGTATATTCGCCGCGCGATGGCGAAAGAAGAACAGATCATCACCGAAGGCACCGTGACCCAGGTTTTGCCTGGAACGATGTTCCGTGTCGATCTTCCCGGCCAACGCAATGTCCTTGCGCATATTTCCGGCAAAATGCGCAAGCATTTCATCCGGATTGTGCCCGGTGATAAAGTCTCGGTGGAGCTTTCACCATACGATCTAACAAAGGCGCGAATTATTTTTCGCGCACAGTAGGTTTCAGTTTTCTCGCTCGTTCAAGGCCTTATGGTCTTGAAGGGAAAAAACGTTTAAGGCAAAGAAGTCCACCTCAAACGCGCGCCGCGTTTATTGATTTGAGACAAGTCGGTGTTTGCCCATTCAGCAAAGCACGCGGATAGTCGAACCGAACAAATTAACTGGAGATTACCAATGGCAGAACAAAACATACCAGGACAACAGACAACCCCGGCGACCGCCGATGCACAGAACAAATTGCAAAGCAGCAAGGAACATGCTCGTAAAGCAGCGGAAGATTTGAAATCAGCTGCAGGCGCTTTTGCGGAAGAATACCGCGGCAAGGCAGAGCAGGCCTGGGGCGAAGCGCGCGGCAAAGCGGAACAAGCATGGGGCGATGCCACAAGCCGCGCTCGCACGTTCCAGGAAGACGCCGAGCAGTACGTCCGTGAAAATCCAACAAAGGCGGTATTTACCGCGCTCGGAATTGGGTTCGTGCTGGGTCTGATCTTCCGGCGTTAGTTCGAAAGCGCTGCGGAAATGATCAGCGAGAGCCCTCTATCTCGCAATCCTGCGGGACGTTCCGGTTTGCTCGACAACGTGCTGGGACTGCTCAGCGCGGTTGTGCAATTTTTTGAGGTCCGGTTTGCCGTGCTTGCGCAGGAATCCAAATCCGCCGCGCTGCAATTGCTGATATTGGTGGGTTGCGTTATAGCGGCGTTGGCGCTTTGCGTCATGGGTTATGTTTTCCTCATCGTCAGTGCGGTTGTAGGCATTGCGCATTTGCTCGGGACGTCCTGGCCTGTGGTGGCGCTGGTTGTTGCCCTGCTGCATTTCATCATCGCAGGGGTGCTATTGCTGGTGGCGCGCAGCCGGATCACCAAGCCGATGTTTCAGGATACCGTTGACGAACTAAAGAAAGATCGCGAATGGCTGAAAACTCTGAATCAATCAACGAGCTAAAAGGAGAAATAGCAGGTTCGCGTCAGCGCGTGGCGAACGAATTGCGCGGCTTGCGTTACGAACTCGATTTCCCGGCGAAATTCCGGAGGTCATTTCGAAAACAGACGGGTTCATGGGTCAGCGCGGCGGCAGCTGTCGGGGCACTGATCGCGTTGGCGCCGATGCGGAAGAAAGAAGTTTATGTGGACGCAAGGACGCGCCATAAGAGAGATAAAAAGCTCATGGAGACGGGGCTTGCAATGGCGGCGATAAAGCTCGTCGGAAATCTGGCCCGGCCGATTGTCATGGAGTTTGTTAAAAACCGGTTTTTTTATTCTGGCCAACCTTCCCGCGGCAGGAAATAATGCGCCAGTCTTTCTCTCGGGGCCGGTGCGTCCCGTGAGATGGATGAACAGTTCGCCGCATGACGTCACAGGTTTCAGCTCCTTTATTAAAATCGCACCCGCTGCCTCACGTCGATAACTATCTCGAGCTTGGCCAAAAGGCCGGGGCATCAGACGTTCACATCGGGGTGGCGGCGCCACCGATCTGGCGAGTGCACGGAACGTTGCAGCCGATGTGGCCTGACGCGCCAGTTCTGACCAGCGAACAAACCGTTGCGCTGGCAGAGACGTTCATACCCGAAGTTTACAAGGAGGAGCTCAACACCCGCGGCGACTCCGATTTCGCGTATGAGAACGAGCATGCTCGGTACCGGGTAAGTGTCGTTCGGCAGCGGCTCGGGGTCGAAATCGTGTTTCGGGTGATCAATTCCCACGTCCGGACAATGGACGAGCTGGGATTGCCAGAACACCTTAAGTTACTTACTCGTTATCAGAACGGTCTCATCCTCGCCACCGGTTCGGTAGGCACCGGCAAATCAACGACACTTGCTGCGATGGTTCAGCAGATCAACACCGAACGGCACGATCACATCATCACGCTCGAGGACCCGATCGAATACGTCATTCACTCAAACAATTGTCACGTTAGCCAGCGCGAGGTCTTCACGCACACTGAGTCGTTTGCCACGGCGCTCCGCGCCGCGCTACGGGAAGATCCCGATGTAATCATGGTGGGCGAAATGCGCGACTTGGAAACGATTTCACTTGCGATCACCGCCGCCGAGACTGGACACCTTGTTCTCGCAACCCTTCACACGTCGAATGCATCGCGCACACTTGATAGGTTACTGGATGTGTTTCCGCCCGAACAACAGGAACACGTCCGCGTTATGGTCGCTGAATCGCTGCGCGGCGTCATCAGTCACCAATTGATACCGCGGAAAGATGGAACGGGTCGCGTGCTCGCACTTGAGGTTCTTACCAATACCCCCGCTGTGGCCAACGTGATTCGCGAAAACAAAACGTACATGTTGCCCGGTATTATTCAGACCGGAAAGAAGCAGGGCATGCGGTTGATGGACGATACATTGATTGATCTTTACCAACGCGGTCTTATCAGCGCAGAGGAAGCTTACGCACGCGCCGAGCAGAAAGATGTCGTGCGGCAACACGTGAAAACATGACGCGGCTTACGCAGAGTAACGTATTCACAAATCGATCTTCATACTAAAGTTGCTTTATCCGCGTCGTCCGCGGTTTTCCCATGGCTTATCTTGATCAATTTCTGCAGATCGTGGTGCGACAGGAAGCGTCGGATTTGCACATCGCGGAGGGCGAACCTCCAAAGATACGCATGCATGGCGACATAATGGCAATTCGAGCCGAGCCGATTTCGCACGATGAAGCCAAGCGGATGTTGAGTGAGGTTTGCGGCCCGCGTAACTGGGAACTTTTTGAGCAACACGGCGATCTCGATTTCGCCTACCAGATGGATGAGCACTCTCGATTTCGTAGCAACTACTTTAAGCAGTCCGAGGGATACGGGGCGGCATTTCGACTAATTCCCACGAAAATTTCGACACTGGAGGAATTGGGCATTCCGCAAGTCGTAAAGAAGTTTGCACATTTGCGCGGCGGGCTCGTGCTCGTTACCGGCCCGACTGGTTCTGGTAAAACAACAACGCAGGCTGCGCTGGTCGACTTCATCAACGAAAATTTTGCCAGACACGTTGTGACGATCGAGGAGCCGATCGAATTCGTGCACGACAACAAGCGCAGCATCATTACACAACGTGAAGTGCCCGCGGATTCAGATTCGTTTGCTGCCGGCCTGAAGGCTTCGCTGCGACAGGATACCGACATCGTGCTGGTTGGCGAGATGCGTGATCTGGAGACAATCGCACTCGCTTTAACCGCAGCCGAGACTGGCCTTCTCGTGTTCGGCACTCTGCACACAAACAACGCGCGCAAAACCGTGGATCGCATGGTGGATGCTTTCCCCGCCGACCGGCAACCACAGGCGCGTGCCATGCTGGCAAACTCACTTCGTGGCGTGGTGGCGCAATTGCTTCTGAAAAGATCGGATCGACCTGGGCGCATCGCTGTGAACGAGATTCTGATCTCCAACGCAGCTGTCGGTGCAATCATCCGCGAAGGCGCCACGCACAAGCTACAGGATATAATCGTTTCCGGTAGAGCACAGGGAATGCAGTTCATGGATGACGCCATTTGGGCCTTGTTGGAAAAAGGTATCGTGTCCCCGCATGAAGCATTCATGA
>QHQV01000394.1 GCA_003219945.1 Verrucomicrobiota bacterium
CGCGCGCTAGGCAGGCGGAGCGCCTGCCCTACAAGGTCCTTGTTGTAGCGCTCGACCAGCGTTTTCACAAACTGGGCATCGGCATCGCTCGATCGTCCGCGCAAACGATGATTCAGATGGCAAACGATCAGTCGTTCGTAACCGAGGCTGATTAACCAGTGCAGCAGCGCGACGGAATCGCGCCCGGCGGACACACCGATCAGATAGGGCGGGTCCGGGGGAAACTCGCGAGTTACTCGCGAGTCGGTGCTTAGCCTCTTCATGAGTGCTCTTTCTGTCATTCTGAGCGCAGCGAAGAATCTCTGAGCATCTGGTCAAAGCGTGTCATGAAGCAAACTAGAGAATGTTTCGCTCGCTCAATATGACAATTTTGAATCCAATTCACCAGCCGGCGGCATCCAACGTTTGAAACCAATCATGAACAATCAACAACCAACAGACAAAGCGGGAAGTCCGCGGCGTCTTAAAATTATGAAAGACGATCAATCATTATATGGGATCCTGGCCGGCTCGGAAGAGAAAGGCCGGGGCGTTATGGAAACAGCGGTCTATGCCACGTGCATTTTGAGCGTGGCTGCCGCGATCTTCCAGTTCATAGGGCAGCCGACGCCAGATCCGTTCGCTGGGTTCGACCCGGCAGCGCAACCCGTTCCGGTTGTCTCACACCCTGTGCAAGCAGTGTGGGAGACGAAATCCTGAACACTGTGGCAAGACATTTCGAATAAGACAGGGCGTCGCGCTGCGCCGAGTGCCGAAGCTCCGGCGTAGCGGGGCGCCCTTGAAGCGATTCGCAACAAGTATTGGCAAGCACTCGCCGCGCCGGCTTTCACTTAAGGGGAATGGCACTGAGATCGGATTTGACAATGAATGAACGTTCATTCATCTTCCCAAACTTATGCCACAACCCCAGACAGATTCCGTCTCAGATCGGCGTTGCCAGATCCTCGATGCAGCCCTTGTTTGCTTTGCTAAGCGCGGCTTTCACCAAACCAGCATGCATGATATCAGCGCTGAGGCTGGGATCAGCGTCGGACTGATCTATCGCTATTTTGAAAATAAAGAGGCGGTCATTTCCGCAATGGCGGACCGCCACAAGAAAGAGATTTCCGAAGTGCTGCAGCGCGCTAAACAGGCGCCGACGCTGCTAGAGTCACTCGAAATCCTGTTCACCGCTCACTGCTGTGAAGAGGAAACGGGAGTGGTCTCAGCGTTCGTTGTGGACCTATATGCGGAAGCGTCACGAAACCCGCGTCTCGCCGATTTGGTGCGCGACGTTTTGCAAACCGCGATGGCCGGCGTTACCGAACTGATCAGCAAGGCGCCGGAGGCTCAAAACACGTCGCGCGGTCTTTCGCCGATGGAAATGGCAGAATTAATTTTCGCCGTCGCACGCGGGATGTTGATGCTCGATGTGTTGCGTCCACAGGATATGACGGCAACGGAGCGGCGGGAGCGACAATTGCAAGTGACCCGCAGGCTGTGGAGCTTGTTGTTCAAACCGGAGGCAGAACTGGCGTATGCATGATGTAGCGAGACCAGTTTCAAATCGTCCGATGCAGTCCCCGCCAAAGCGGCGGCGCAAAGGAATCGTTATCGCAATAGCCCTGCTGGTGGCGATAGGCGTTTTTGTCTTTGGAATCAAAGTGCTGCAAATCGGAAAAATGATGAGCATGCCGCAAACGATGCCGCCCACTACCGTCAGCAGCGCATCGGTGAAAGAGGAAGATTGGGCTCCGCGTCTGACAGCGGTGGGATCGGTTAGCGCTGTGCAAGGTGCGGTCGTTTCCGCAGAGCTGGCCGGCATTGTGAGCGAAATCAATTTCCAAAACGGTGCGGAGGCGAAAAAGGGCGAGGCGCTCATGAAACTCGATGCGTCGCAAGAGGAAGCACTTTTGCGATCTGCAGAAGCTGAAGCGCAGCTGGCGCGGACGGACCTCGAACGAGCCCGCGATCTTGCCATAAAGAAAGTCGTTTCAAGCGCCGAGCTCGACTCTGCCCAATCAAAATTCCGGCGGCTGAACGCAGTAGTGGATCAGATGCGGTCGAACATCGCGAAAAAGTCGCTTATCGCGCCGTTCGATGGACAGCTTGGTATTCGCCAGGTGAACGTCGGCCAAATGATTAACGCAGGCCAGCAGGTTGTCGCGCTCACGGCGCTTGATCCCGTGTACGTCGATTTTGCGTTGCCGGAACAATATCTCTCGAAGTTGGCAAAAGATCTGGAGGTAACCGTGCGTGCCGACGCGTACCCTGACCGCCAGTTCAAAGGGAAATTGACCGCGATCAATTCCATGGTGGATCCGGTCACGCGCAACGTGCCGTTGCAGGCCACATTGGAAAATCCCGATCACGCGCTGCATCCCGGCATGTTCGCAAAGGTGGAAGTCGCCTTGCCCGAAACCAAAAAGACAATCGTGATTCCCGGATCGGCTGTGTCTTATGCGCCTTATGGCGATTCGGTTTTCGTGATTGAGAAACAGAAGGATTCGAAGACTGGTAAGGAATCACAGGTGCTTCGGCAGCAATTTGTGCGGATTGGCGATGCGCGTGGCGATTTCGTTGCGGTCACGCAAGGATTGAAACCGGGCCAAACCGTCGTGAGCACAGGCGTTTTTAAACTGCGCAACGGAATGGCAGTGGCGGTGAATAACGATCTTGCGCCGAAACCAGAGCTGAATCCGAAACCGCCAGATACTTAAACCGAAAAGCCGAAGCGCAAATATCGAATTCCGAATTTGTAGATGAAATCGTTCACCGATCTTTTCATCAAGCGCCCGGTGCTGGCGATGGTGGTCAGCTTTGTGATTCTTATCGCCGGATCCAAAGCCATATTGCCGATATTTTTCCCGCAGTTCGCCGGTCTCGGCGGTCTGAATGTCCGGCAGTATCCGCGCAGCGACATCGCGTCGATTTCCATCACCACTGTTTACG
>QHQV01000395.1 GCA_003219945.1 Verrucomicrobiota bacterium
CCACATTCCCAGACGCGTAAAGATGTGTGACGGCATATGCAGCGCGTGTGGCACCCATGGCGCAATTTCATCGTAACTTTGGGCCGCAACCAGTCCGCGTTGGGCCAACTGAGGATAATCGTAGGCATGGATGAGGTAATGGACGACTCCAGGATGGTTCGCATCTTGTTTCCACAACTTTTCCAGCATGCCGGCAGCCTCAAGCTGCTTC
Source organism: Verrucomicrobiota bacterium (assembly GCA_003219945.1). Classification (GTDB taxonomy): domain Bacteria; phylum Verrucomicrobiota; class Verrucomicrobiia; order Chthoniobacterales; family UBA10450; genus Udaeobacter. The sequence goes on from QHQV01000395.1 coordinate 212, forward strand.
GACAAGCTTGTGTCGTTAGGCGTGGCGTAACCAGTAGCGAGCACCGCGAACGCGTAGAAGGTTTGCACTTCGAAATCATCCGGATGCTTGTCGCGGAGTTGGCGCATTGCTTTTTCATACGCGATCACCCGATCGCGCGGTCCGGTGGGCCCGTGACACGATTGTCCAACCGGAGCTGCGGCGGAACCATCGGGCGTATTATAGTAGGTGTTTAGCGCGGTGATGAAGCCGCGTTCGCGATCCGAACCGGCATTCATCGACATCGCCTTTGCGATGGCAGCTTTGCCTGCGCGCATTTCGTCGCGAGTAGGCGGCGTCCAAATCGGATGCCACCAAGTCATAGCGATTCCCCATTGGGCGATTGCGCATTTCGGATCGCGCTCAGCTACTGACGTAAAAACGCGTCGCGCCTCTTCGTAGAAAAACGAATGAAGCAACGCCACGCCACGAGCGAAATCAGATTGGACATCAGGCACGGACGTTATTGGGAACGTGACTTTGCCGACCCCGCGCAAATCCCCGGGCTCGGGAGCGGTCGCGCACGGGACACTCCGCAGTGCGAGAAAACTCCCCAGCGTCACCAGAAGAATTGTGCGGTGACGAGGCGAGCGAAACATTCTCGACGAGACTACAGTTTTTCTGTGTCGGCCGCAAATTCCAAGAAACTCCGCGACTATTGCGGTTGCAAAGCTGTAGATGCGGCCGTGCGGGCGTTCATCAGGTAAGGCGCGTCGCTCCGTGCGCGCCGATTTTTGGATTGCAACCACCGGGCAGAGGACTGCCCGCCCTACCAATTCGCGCCGGTCACAGGGCGGCGTGCTTACAATCCCGCGTTACTCAAACTCAAAAATGATTTTGCCGCTGCGTTTGCCTCGCGCGGCATGTGCGACCGCGGCTTTGACCTCGCTAAGCGGATAAGCTTTTTCGATCTTTGTTTTGAGCAGACCGCGCCTGGCCATATCGAGAAGCGGCCGAAACGTTTCGATGCGCTCAGACGGAGTGGCGTTGTCGTACCATTTGTTGATCCAGATGCCGCGAAAGTGCAGGTCTTTGAAAATGAG
>QHQV01000396.1 GCA_003219945.1 Verrucomicrobiota bacterium
ACCCGGCCTCTCGAACAGTCCGTTCTGAAAATCAGCGCTCGCACTTTCAACGATACACCCCTGTCTGCTGAGAAGGACAATCAGGATGCAGTGTTGATGCGAACGTTTGCGTCCACGCACACGATTTTACATGCGCCCGGCGGCAAGTTCGTTTCATTGCTCGATCCGGACCCGGATTGCGTCGAGCTAGCGGGAGCGTGCCGCAACACCGGCACGTGGCCGGTGCTCGTAGGTGAAGAAAAGCAAGAGCACGACACCATGCTTTCGTCGCCAATCATCCTTTACGATTATCCGCGGATCGCGCCGGAGAGCGCCGGTGATTTGTTCGACAGCACCGAGATCGACGAGCTATTGACGCTCCGTGTGCAAGCGCTTACCGACAGAGAAAAAATCGAGATGCGGCGCGTGGACGAACAGGCGCGCAAGATTCTCGAGCGGGCCGAGAATTTGCGGCCGGAACAGATTTTAAAAATGCATGGGACCCTTCGGGAAGTGTGCAAAACCAACGAGGAATTCTTTAATCCCGCGCAGCGCCGCGAGAGCGCCGCTGTGGATGGTGTCACGCTTAAGGCCGGCGACCGCGTGCGGATTTGTCCGAAGCGGCGCGCCGATGTGATGGATATCGCCCTCAATGGAAAGATCGCGATCATCGAAGCAGTCGAGGAAGACGTGGACAAAAATGTGCACTTTGCGGTCGTGCTGGAGGATGATCCGGGGAAAGACATTGGCATGATGCGCCACATCGGTCACCGCTTCTTTTATGGTGCGGATGAAGTTGAACCGTTGATAGAACGCTGACGGTTCGCCCTAATTCATTTTGCACGTCGGCCGAAGCTGTAATCGTTGCATTTCGCAAAAGGACCAAACAGATACCTTTTTCCGGCCGTGACACTAACGAGCCGCGTAACAATGAACAACACCAAACAACTCGACCGAGCCGGCGAGGCATCCGCGATCGTTGCTTGATGTTAGTAAAAACCGTAGAAATAATGGGTCCGCGAAGATTCGCCTCGTTTCCTGTAACATCTCAATGAGCAGCTCCACCACTCAACCCCCGCGAGGCGTTCAACTACTCGGCAGGGTCAATCCTGCTTTCGCGCAAATCCTTACGCCTGACGCGCTCGCTTTCGTGGCGAAGCTGCAACGGGCGTTCGGCGGGCGCCGTGAGGAGTGTTTACAACGCCGGCAAGATCGACAAACAGCGCTCCATCGCGGCGAGACCCTCGATTTTCTCCCGGAAACGAAATCGATTCGGGAGGGCGACTGGGCCTGTGCGCCAATACCGGCGGACATCCAAGACCGCCGCGTCGAGATCACGGGGCCGACCGATCGCAAAATGGTGATCAATGCGTTGAATTCGGGTGCGAAGATTTTCATGGCGGATTTTGAAGACGCGAACGCGCCAAACTGGAACAACATGGTCGAAGGACAGATCAATCTCCGCGACGCGGTCCGCCGCTCGATCCGTTTCACAAACCGGGAGGGCAAGGAATATAAGTTAAACGAGCGACTCGCAATCCTCATGCCGCGCCCGCGCGGCTGGCATCTGCTCGAGAAACACATGCTCGTCGATGGCAAACCGGTTTCTGGAGGTCTCTTCGATTTCGGCCTCTACTTTTTCCATAATGCGAAGGAGCTCCTCGCGCGAGGCAGCGGCCCATACTTTTATCTGCCAAAAATGGAGAGCCATCTGGAGGCGCGCATTTGGAACGACGCTTTCAAACTTGCGCAGGATGAACTTGGAATTCCGCAGGGCACGATTCGCGCGACCGTTTTGATCGAAACCATTCCAGCCGCATTCGAAATGGATGAGATCCTCTACGAGTTGCGCAATCACTCTGCCGGATTGAACTGCGGGCGCTGGGATTACATTTTTTCCTGCATCAAAAGATTTCGGAACAAACCCGATTTCCTGCTCGCGGACCGGGCCTTGATCACGATGACAACGCACTTTATGCGCTCCTATTCGCTGCTCTGCATCAAGACTTGTCACCGTCGAAATATTTTTGCCATGGGCGGAATGGCGGCGCAGATCCCGGTGAAGAACGATCCGAAGGCGAACGAGGACGCATTTGCCAAAGTGCGGGCCGACAAAGAACGCGAGGCGACCGATGGTCACGACGGGACGTGGGTGGCACATCCGGGCATGGTGCAGCTCGCGATCGACGCCTTTAATCGGCTGATGCCAACTCCGAACCAGATCGCGCGAAAACGCGAGGACGTGAACGTTAGCGCCAAAGACCTACTAGACTTCGGCCCAAGCGAGCCGATTACCGAGCAGGGTCTGCGGGTGAACGTGAATGTAGGCGTGCAATACCTCGAGGCCTGGCTACACGGCAGGGGCGCGGTTCCCATCTTCAATCTCATGGAAGACGCTGCCACGGCGGAAATCTCCCGGGCGCAGGTTTGGCAATGGATTCGTCACCCACGAGGGGTTTTGAACGACGGCCGCAAGGTAACAAAGGAACTATTTCGGAGCGTTCTCGACGAGGAACTCGGGAAGATCAAGGCAACTGTGGGCACGGCCCGTTTCGAAAAAGGAAAGTTCGATACGGCGCGTGAGCTTTTCGACAAGATCACCACTGATGACCAGTTCGTAGAGTTCCTCACGCTGCCCGGTTATGACAAACTTGACTGAGGTTAATTCTATAACGACGACCCCCCGCGAATCCGCTTTCGGAGGTTCACTTAACTGGCAGACCGATCCGCGCTGGAGCGGGATCGAGCGAAACTACTCGTTAGGTGACGTCCAGCGTTTGCAAGGGAGCGTGATCGTAGAGCACTCGCTTGCACGTCGCGGTGCGGAAAAACTTTGGAAGCTATTGCATACGGAAGAGTTTGTTCCAACGCTCGGCGCGCTTACCGGCAACCAGGCCGTGCAGCAGGTGAAAGCGGGATTAAAGGCGATCTACCTGAGCGGCTGGCAGGTTGCAGCCGACGCAAATCTCGCCGGCAATATGTATCCGGACCAGAGTTTATATCCGGCGAACAGCGTCCCGGCGGTGGTAAAGAGAATCAACCAGGCGCTTCAGCGGGCGGATCAGATTGATCACGCGGAAGGCAAGGGCGAGATCGATTGGTTCGTGCCGATCGTCGCGGACGCAGAGGCAGGCTTCGGCGGTCCGCTGAATGTCTTTGAGTTAACAAAAGCGATGATCGAGGCGGGGGCGGCCGGTGTGCATTTCGAAGACCAACTCGCGAGCGAAAAGAAGTGCGGGCATATGGGCGGCAAGGTGCTCGTCCCGACGCGGCAGGCAATTACGCATCTAATCGCCGCGCGTCTGGCGGCGGATGTCTCTGATGTGCCGACTGTCATCATCGCGCGCACGGACGCGAATGCTGCTGCGCTGCTGACGAACAATGTCGATGAACGCGACCACGAGTTCCTCACCGGCGACCGGACATCGGAAGGCTTCTACCGTGTCCGGGCGGGGCTCGACCAGGCAATCTCACGCGCCATCAGCTACGCCCCCTATGCCGACATGATCTGGTGCGAGACGAGCGAGCCAAACCTTTGTGAGGCGAAGCGCTTCGCCGAAGCCGTGAAGGCGAAGTTTCCAGACAAGTTGCTGGCCTACAACTGCTCGCCCTCATTCAACTGGAAGAAAAAACTTGATGGCGCAACGATCGCGAAGTTCCAACGCGAGCTGGGCGCGATGGGCTACAAATTCCAGTTCGTCACGCTCGCGGGTTTCCACGCCTTAAACTATGCCATGTTCCGGCTGGCGCATGGTTACAAGGATCGCGGCATGTCCGCTTATTCAGAGCTGCAGGAAGCGGAGTTCTCCGCTGAGGCCGACGGTTACACCGCGACCAAACACCAACGTGAGGTCGGCGCCGGTTATTTCGATGAGGTGGCGCAAGTGATCGCTGGTAGGAAAAGCTCGACGACCGCATTGCAGGGCTCCACCGAACAAGAGCAGTTCCATTGAGCCATCAAATGTCCGTGATTAGCGCGGCCTCTCCTGAAAGCGCCGTACTTACGGCCAGTAGACTCGCAGCACTTTGCGCGGAAACGGTGGAGCGCGGGTTCGCCGATTACGATACGCAATTTCGGACGATCACGTTGCGCGCCCGTGAACGTTTCATCGATCGCGATTGGTCAGGATCTTACGCCGATGCGGCGGAACGATTGCGTCTCTACACGCTACAAATGGAAAAGCTCACTACCCGGATTAGCCAAATCATGGGCCCGCGCGTCACCGACCGCAGCATCTGGGCGGGAATGAAAGCAGTTTACTCTTCGCTCTCGACAAAATGGGAAATCGCCGAGAGCTTTTTCAATTCGCTAACGCGCCGAATTTTCGCCACCGAAGGCGTGGATCAGTCGATTGAGTTTGTCCATACCGATTTTGACGAAGCACCAACGACCGTGCCGGGCGACACGCATCGCGTTTATTCCGGTGGTTCAATTCACGAATTGCTCATCGCCAGCCTGACGGATCCGTCCATAGGTTTTGCAGAGGAACATTGGTGTGCGCTTGAGGAGACGGCGCAACGTGCCGCCGAACGGGTTGAAGCCGCGTTTCGCGCATCGCCCCAGAAAACGCTCGGGGACGAGCGACCCAAATTGGAGATGATCGGGAGCATCTTTTACCGCGGGCGTGGTGCTTATCTCGTCGCACGCGCGTTTCGTAATTCGGCAGACCGCGCGCCAGTCGCGCTCGCGTTGTGTTTGCGGCGGCCGGACGAAGGGGGGATTTGTCTCGACGCAATCCTTATCGGCGAGACTGACCTCGCCATTCTGTTCTCTTTCACGCGCGCCTATTTCCGGGTCGATACTAAATGTCCATACCAACTCGTACGCAGTTTGCATCAGCTCATGCCGCGGAAGCGGCTAATCGATCTCTACAATGCGATTGGCTACAACCGTCATGGTAAGACGGAGTTCTACCGTGATTTCGTCCGGCATTTGCGCACCTCCAGCGATCGATTTGTCACTGCGGAAGGAGCGCACGGCATGGTGATGTTCGTGTTTACGCTTCCAAGCTATGACGTCGTGTTCAAATTGATTAAAGATCGCTTCGATTATCCAAAGGAGAACACACGTGCTGACGTCATGCGCCGGTATCGCCTCGTTTTCGAACATGATCGCGCCGGACGGCTGATCGAAGCGCACGAGTTCGAGCATTTACGAATCCCGCGCAATCGCTTTGATCCGGCGTTGCTAGCCGATCTACTTCGGGACGCGAGTTCGATAGTACGACTCAATGACGATGATGTCGTGATCGCTCACACTTATGTGGAGCGTCGTATCCGTCCGCTAAATCTCTTTTTATTCGAAGCCAACGAAGCAGCCATCGCCGCGGCGGCGCGGGACTATGGTCAATCAATTAAAGATCTCGCCGCCTCAAA
>QHQV01000397.1 GCA_003219945.1 Verrucomicrobiota bacterium
AGAGGCGTTCGCCGTGGAAGTGCTCGACCAATACTTCGAGTACTTAAAGAGATTGGTGAGGGATGCGCTCGACGATGAGAGTCTTACACCGCGTCAACGGCTCCAGCGTTATATGGAAATCATTACTGATAAGCTGGAGCGCGATCGTTGGATGATCGGATGCCTGATCGGCGACTTTAGTCTTCAAGCCAGTTCTCACAGCAAACCGCTGCGCAAGCGCTTGGATGCAATTTTTCAGGAATGGCGAGCACTGTTTGCGGGATGTATTGCAGCAGGTCAGTCTGCCGGCGAAATCGAGTCAAACTTCGAGGCCACAGATCTGGCCGAATTTCTGTTGGCGTCCTGGGAAGGTGCGATTCTCCGGATGAAAGTAGAACGGAACCCTGCGGCTCTCGAGCGATTCAAGGCGATCATCTTCGAAACCGTCTTCAAACAACCGCAAAAGTTTGCAGCTAGCAAACGCCAACGTCGAGCAGGCAAGCTCTCGACAGCGAAATCCAAGCGACATCGCAAATAACCATGAAACGCAGCGTGGTTCTTGGTTCAATCGTCACCGCCTTAGTTGCTCTGGCATCGGCTGCACTGGCTGGAGACAAAGCGAAAAGTGAACAAGCGTTTGATCGTCTAACCTCACTTAAAGGCGAGTGGAATGGACGAATAGACGGCGTTAACACCATCTTGATTTATACGCTCACGGCTAACGGCAGTGCTTTGATGGAGCAATGCCGACCTGAGAAAAGGCCGGAAATGATTACGATCTTCACAGTGGATGACGATCATTTGCTCGCCACTCACTATTGCTCTGCAAGGAATCAGCCGCAGATGGAGACGCCGGGGATCACCGACGCGCAGAAGCCATTAGAGTTTTCTCTTGTCCGCGTTACAGGCCTGAAATCGCCTGACGATTTTCACAATACCGGCCTCGCGGTGATCCAGGAGGACAATGATCATCTGACTCAAGAGTGGTTTTATCAACACAAGGGCAAGATCGGGAAAAACATCTTTCACTTCACCCGTGTTCGGTAAGGAACGCGCCGACACTTCTTCGCAAAGTGAGAGCACAAATAACAGACACGGCAGCGAGGTGGCGAGCGAATCACCACATCGCTGCCGTTGCAACGGTTTGCCTGCTCAATTTGTTCGGCGCAGCCTCGGCCGATATTGCTGCGGCGCAGCAGAATTCCATCGATGCCAAGATCAGTCGGAACGGGATCGATCTGTTCTACAGGATCGTTGGTTCGACGAGCGGTGAGTATGTGCTCATCCTAAGTGGCGGACCCGGCGAAGACATCAGCTCCATGCAAGGTATCGCCGACGAGCTCGGCAAAAAATACCGGTGCATCATGTGGGAACAACGCGGAACAGGTAGATCGAAGCTCCCACGGTATGACTCGTCCACAATCAATCTGAACGCCTACATGGAAGACATCGAAGCGCTCCGCAAACAACTGCACAATGAAAAATTCATCGTTGTCGGAAACTCGTGGGGAATGATTTTGGGGCTCGCTTATGCCGGCACGCATTCCGACGCAGTGCGCGCAGTAGTTACGATCGGTTCGGGTCCAATCACGTTCGAATACCTCGGCGTGTTTTCCGACAATCAATACGTCCGACTAGGACCATGCGAGCTCGAAGTGCGTGACTTTTGGAAAGAACCTTCAAGGGAAGCAGCCGATCCCGACCGCGCTTCTTTTGAACGGTTGCGTGCTGCAACGGTTGCTTACTTCTACGATCGAAAGAAGGCGTTGCAAATGGCGGCGGAACTTAATCCCAGGGATTACAATTTCCGCGTTCCCCCAGCCTTCTCGAAGGCCGAGGGAAAATACGACATTCGCCCGAAGCTCAAAACCATCATGGCGCCTGTTCTTCTCCTTCAAGGCCGGCAGGATCTCGCGGGAGAAGCGAACATTTGCGAAGCGCATTCGTTAATCAGCAATTCGACGCTCGCATTCATCGACAAATGCGGACACATGCCGTGGCTGGAGCAGCCAGAGCAAACCTGGAAAATCGTGGACGATTTCTTAACTCACCTGCCCATCAGCGCGCAGTGAATCCGCCGTCGACCATCATACTGTGCCCCGTCACAAATGACGCCTTGTCGGAACAGAGCCACAAAACAGCTTCCGCAACTTCCTCGACCCGGCCGAGACGTCCGATTGGATGAAAAGTCGCCAGATCATCCTTTTTCACATTCATGCCATCAGCGAGGCGATCGACCATCTCTGTATCGATCACCGCGGGGTTAACCGCGTTGACGCGAATCCCTTGCTCGGAAAATTCCAACGCGGCGGCTTTCGTTAATCCGATGACTGCGTGTTTCGACGCACTGTAAATCCCAATTCCCGGGACCCCAATTACGCCTGCGACAGACGAACAGTTTACGATGGCGCCGCCACCTGTCTTCAGCATCTGGGGAATCTCGTACTTCATGGAAAGCCAGACGCCTTTGACATTGACGTTCATCACCGTGTCGAAGTTGGCTTCGGTCTGATCGATAAGCGTAGGCTTCACGTCGCCTTCAATGCCGGCGTTGTTGAAGGCGACATCAAGACGGCCGCAGGTCTTCACAGCATGCTCTACCAACGCCTCGACCTCAGCCGCAACCAACACATCGGTCCGCTGGAAGCTGGCGGTTCCACCGGCCTCACGGATTATTGAGACTGTTTTCTCGCCACGCTCGACGTTGCGATTACCGATCACGACCTGCGCCCCTTCGCGAGCGAACGCCAACGCCGTCGCGCGACCGATTCCCGAACCTCCACCGGTCACTAACGCGACCTTGCCTTCAAATTCTTTCATTAAGAAATCTCCTTGTTTAAAATTCTCGGCTTGTTTCCGGTTGTTGACGTCTGACGAATGCTATGCCATTCGCGCGTTGCGCGTCTATCCTCTTTATAAGGGCATCAGGTTGTTCGAAGCTGTGGAAAAGCGTTGACGTAACGTTCAATTACGGGCTCGATGAACACATGAAAACAAAACCCTACATCGCTCTCTTTCTATTCACATTCATCTGGTCGGTATCGGCAGCGGATTCGAAAATTGAGCAAGCGGTTCGGGATCAAGACGCGCAATGGTCCAAAGCCGCGGAGTCTAGAAGTGTCGAGAAGCTGCTTTCGTTTTACGCAGACGATGCCGTCGTCTTGCCGGCACACGCCGCGATCGCGACCACAAAAGATTCAATTCAAAATATCTTTCAAAAGTTGCTATCCATCCCCGGCGTCGCTCTGAGTTGGAAGGCAACGAAGGTGACGGTGGCTGGGTCGGGAGATCTGGCCTACTCAACCGGAGCCTATCAAATGAGCGCGCCCGACGACAGCGGTAACTCCTCCGTCGATCGCGGAAAATATGTGGCGGTCTGGAAAAAGCAGGCTGACGGAAATTGGAAGGTCGCAGTCGATATCTGGAATACCGACCTCCCACTGCCCGCGCCTTCCGATAAAAAATAGCGGCATGCCCGGGCCGTTGCGCGTTGCGTCACGTCTTTGTTGATCGTCCTTCCTTCTTAATTCTTTGAAACTCCCTCGCCTCCCAGCTTGCTCACTCCTACCGTGGGCCGTCACTTTACCTTACCCGCACCGCTGCACAGCGCCGAACCGTTTATCACGACCCAAACCTCAAAATACTAGAAACCATGAACACAGTGAACGCGTCCAAAAATCCGCAAGTCGAACGCCGTATCCGCGAGTTTCTCACAGCCCTCAACTCCAGCGGCACGGGGAACTGTTTCAGAACAGATTAAAGACCGCCGTTCGGACTCTTACCGGTGCAGAAGTTCGTTTTTCAACAT
>QHQV01000255.1:0-21822 GCA_003219945.1 Verrucomicrobiota bacterium
TCGGTCGTGATTCCAAACAAATTCTCGAGCATCGGAAGCGCGCCGCCCACGATCATTGCGGTAACAATACCGTTGCCAATGGCCAGAGCGCTTTGCACTCCAACCATGCCCCAATCAGTAGCCGTCGGATAAAACCAGTTAATTGGCCCGATCAAACCGAATGTTAGCGACAAAAACCAAATAGCGAGGCCGACGAAGAAACCGGCGCGGATCAATCGACTGCGACGTCGCACCTGCAGCGTGAGAGAGACAGCTGTAAATCCGCTGATCAAACTGGTGATTAAAAGAGGCGCATCGATAGGACCAAACAACATGCTGCTCCACAGGCTCACGAAAAACGCTACGTAAAGCCCGTGCTGCCGGCCGAGCAAAACGCTCAGCACCAGCGGCGCGAACGCATATGGCGTAATCAATCCGGCCGTCTCTGGCCTCAAGAAGCGGTAGCTGCCGCTGTTGCAAACGACCAGCAGCAATTTGGTGACCGCCAGTTGCACAAAAACAACGCTAAAAACGAGAAGAATTCGCGAGTTCTGCTCGAAGCTTTTTGGCTGATTGATCCAAAGCTGCGTGATTGCGGTGGCCAGGACCAGGAGCGCAATGATGTAATTCTTCGTCGGTTCCGCTTGTTGACCGCTAAAGACGAGAAACGCCAGACCACCCGCAAACAGCGCAAAGATGAACACCTTTACATGCGACGAGCATTCCACATTGCGCATCAGCTCACTGCGTGACCGGCGCCGCCGCCGTTTGCGCGATGCCAGGCCGCGTTTGACGAGACGGCCACGTTTGAGGAAATCGAACATAGTAGTCGTTATTTACGAGATTCGGGCGCGGGCCCGCGGTGTGCCTGATATGCGCCGATTATGGCGCGCACCAATTCATGCCGCACAACATCGCGCTCGGTGAAGTATACGGTCGCGATTCCCGGCACGTTTTTCAAGGCCTGCAAGGCCTCGAGGACACCTGAGCGCTTGTTTGCCGGCAAATCAATCTGTGTGACGTCGCCGGTTACGACACACTTGGAATTCAAACCGATGCGCGTCAGCATCATGAACATCTGCTCAGTGGTTGTGTTTTGGGCTTCATCAAGAATGACAAAGGCGTTGCTCAAAGTACGTCCGCGCATATACGCAAGCGGAGCCACTTCGATCGTTTGCCGCGCGATTGCCCGCTCCAATTCTTCCGGCTCCAGCATCTCACGTAATGCATCATAAAGTGGGCGTAAATACGGCAGGATCTTTTGTTCCAAGTCGCCCGGCAGAAAACCCAGTGCTTCCCCCGCTTCTACCGCAGGGCGGGTCAAAATAATGCGGGGCACCTGTTCCTTTTTTAATGCTGCCACTGCCATCGCGACTGCAAGATAAGTTTTGCCCGTCCCAGCCGGTCCAATCCCAAAAACAACGTCATGCTTCTGAATCGCGTCCACATATGCTCGCTGATTGCCACTCCGTGCCACCACAGGAGGCTTGCGGGAAGAGGTTACGATTTTGGTCGAAACAATGTCGCCGAAAGCCTCATCGCTTTCTTCGGACACGGCCTGCAGCGTGTAATTGAATTCGTGTTTCTGAATGTCAACGCCTCGTTGCCGGGCTTGCTCAAGCTGTTGAAACACCTGCTGGGCCTTGTCGACCCGGCTCGGGTCGCCTTCCAGTTTCATCCAGCCTTCACGCGTCGTCACTTTGACGCCTAACGATTCCTCGAGATGCTTCAAAAGTTTGATGTCATTCGCGTAGAGCGACTGCAAAGCGCGTGGGCTCTCGAACTGCAAAGTCCGCGATTCAGTCATAATCGTGGCATGCCGCTGCCACGAATCTAGAACTAGCGGAAACCATACACCAGCGCCCAGTGCGTGCGTTCCTCTGGCGATTGTTCCACGCTCACGATGATAAAATAACTCCCGGTCGCTTTCGGTATTACGTGTGCAGCCGCGAAGTGGCCTTTCTCCCAGCTGTCAGGTTCTTCCGCGAGCTTGCCATCGGAATCGTAAACGTGAACGGATACCTTTGCCTTGTCGACTTCCGTTCCCAGCCAGAACCAGTACTCGTTTCCTTTAAATAACTGCTGTCGCACAGCCTTCTTCTCTCCAGAACCGAGGTCTCCTCCCCAATAATCCTCGCGCACTTGAAAGCCTTGTTTGACGTACGGTTCGGCGGCCTGGAGCGCAAACGATTGCGCGTCATCCACCGAAGCGAAAATCGCAGGCTGCAATGCCGTGAGGATCAGCAGCAGAGAGCTTGCGCGGGCGACAATCTTCACGAAGCGGTTCATCGAAGGTCTAATCTTTGGTAACGATCCCCTGGCCAATTCGCGTAGTGATCTCATTAACCTTCTTCACTGTCTCAGGCGGAATCCGGCGATCACCAATATCGATCAGGGGTTTCACCTGGACCAGAGCACCCTCAATTTCGTGGATAATTGGAAGATCAAACTCGGGCATTCCCTGCAGCCTTTTTTGGAAATAAGAGAGCAAATCAGGCTGGTGCAGCAGCTCTGCGCCGTCCGCGGAAAAATGTTCGTTAACCACTGACGTCAATACTTCGGTTCCGCGCAGCCAGCCGCCCAAGCTAACGAGCTGCGACAACTTTTCGTCGTGCACCTCGTTCATTGCTTGTTGCACGCTGTTCTGGGTGCGATCCAATTCCCGGCGCACATTGTTCCAATTCCGCTTGTCTGCTGCCTCAATGATCGCTTTCGCATGCGGTGTAATGGAATTTCCCACGCCGATCCCTTTCGCCAGTGTAAGGACCCGCTGGCCGATATTCTTCACGGTTTCTGCATCTTCCGCTTGCACGGCGATAAAACCATCGGCGATCACTGTCCCAAGTAAGAGGGCAATACGCGGACGTTCGGTAAGGTTCGGTCCCTTGTCGCTGCGCACATGTGCCCTCCAGTTCACCGTGCCCAGTTTGTTCAGCGCCCCGAAAATCTCGTTAGGCAATGGCACCACAACATCTTCCACAGTTGTGGACAGTTGGTTAATGGCATTCGCGCATAGGGCAAACCCGCAGAGCACACCCACTGTCTTGAAAAATCTTATAAACGGCATCATTCACACTTTCCACTGTTGATTTCCCATTCGTATTCAGGATTAATGGAGCGAATCTTAACCGGAACTCCCGCTGTACACAACTAATGCCAGCACCGATCTCATTCACCCGTTCAAGTCGCAAATCCGAAAGCGATGTAAGCTGCCAAAATCCAAGTCTTAAATCGCCGTGAACTTGAACCGCCTGGAACAGATCCTCGAGCGCGCGGCTTCGAAACGAATCACAGTTATCGGCGATCTGATGCTTGACGAATTTGTCTGGGGAAAGGTCGGCCGCATCTCGCCGGAGGCGCCGGTCCCCATCGTAGAAGTAACCGGGGAATCGCTTTACCCAGGAGGCGCGGCCAACGTTGCGCGGAACCTGCGCGAATTTGTCGATCACGTCGCCGTAATCGGAATGCTCGGCAAAGATCGCAGTGGCCGCCAGCTGCGAGAGCTTTTGGCAGAGCAAAACATTGACACCTCGAGAGCGATCGAGGAAGAAAAGTTTCGCACGATCGTCAAGACTCGTATCATCGCGCTGCATCAGCAGGTGGTTCGCGTCGATCGCGAAAAAATTCTTACGCCATCGAGCGCCCAAATAGCGATGGCAGTCGCCGCTGTTCTAGACAGTATCAAAGGGACCGATGCAATTATTTTTGAAGACTACGGTAAGGGCTTTGTGACAACCGAACTAGTGACTCAAGTTGCTCGCGACGCGGCCGCGGCTCGTAAAATAGTGGCAGCCGATCCCAATCCTCGACACTCCGTCGACTGGCGCGGCGTCACAGTTGTCAAACCAAACCGCGCTGAAGCGTTCCTTGCAGCGGGGATTCCCTGGCGTGACGCCGACGAAGCTCCCACAAAAGACACCGAGCTTGAGCGCACCGGTGAAGCGCTTCTAAAAAAATGGGAGACTCAATATGTTTTGATCACGCTGGGCGAACACGGGATGATGCTTTTCCAGCAGAGCCAAGCGCCGCACTATATCCGCACGAAAGCTCGTCAGGTTTTCGATGTGTCAGGTGCAGGCGACACCGCGATTGCGCTCTTCACGCTTGGGCTCGTCAGTGGCGCGACCGCGATTGAAGCGGCGGAGATTGCCAACCACGGAAGCGCTGTAGTCGTCAGCAAACTTGGCACTGCGACTGTGACGCGAGATGAACTTATCGCCAGTTTTCGAGCCGACAGCGAAGATGCGTGACACGCTGTCGCCGGCCGTATTTATCGATCGCGACGGCACGATCATGGAGGATATCGATTATTGTTCTCATCCGAAGGATGTGCGGATTTTTTCAGGTGTGCTTGAGGCGCTGCGGTGTTTGAAATCGCGAGGATTCAAACTGATCATCATCACAAATCAAAGCGGGATCGGGCGCGGACTCTTCACGCTCGATCAATATCGCGCGGTAGAAGCGGAGTTGCTGCGGCAGCTTGGCGATGGTTTGATCGAGGGTACTTACTACTGCCCGGATGCTCCCGGACAATATTCGAACTGCCGCAAGCCTGCGCCGGGAATGGTTGTAAAAGCCACGCGAGACCATCAGATCGATCTTTCCCGTTCGTTTTTCGTTGGCGACAAGGAGATCGACGTCGAATGCGCACACAACGCCGGTGTACGTGCGATTCGCGTGCGGACCGGAATTCAACGCGACGTGACTGGAAGCAACGCAGATTGGGTGGCCGATGACGTGCCTGCAGCGGTCCAGATCATCTTGAACGCAAAATCATGATCCTCCGTCATTCCGAGCAACATCGGGGAATCCCAGAGCTCTACCGCAGATTTTCTCGCGGGGATCCTTCGACTCCGCTTCGGTTCGCTCCGGATGACTGCCATGAATAAGGCGGTAGGCATTATTCCAGCGCGCTGGAGTTCTACGCGTTTTGCTGGAAAACCATTGCATCCCATTGCTGGAAAAGCTCTTTTGCAGCGGGTATGGGAACGGTGTAAAAGAGCGAAAAATCTCGACTCGGTAATCGTTGCCACAGACGATATGCGCATCGCCGAAGCTGCTTTTAATTGGGGTGCCCAAATCGCGCTGACTTCAACAAGCCACTGCAGCGGAACCGATCGGATAGCCGAAGTCGCACGCGACGCGAAACAGTTCGCGTTCATCATCAACATTCAAGGGGATGAACCTTTGGTTGATCCGCAGCTAATCGACAAGATCGTGGCGAAACTTCGCTCGGACCCTGCAATCGAGATGGTCACTGCGGCGCATCGGTTTGAGCATCGAGAAGACGCGCTGTCCACTCACCAAGTCAAAGTGGTTGTCGATCTTGCCGGAAACGCCCTCTATTTCTCGCGCGCCCCGATTCCATTCCAACCTCGAACGAGCGTCGGCGTGCAGTCCGCCGAACAGGGCAAGGGCCGCTCGTTGTCGCTTCGTCATCAGGGTATATACGGTTTTCGGCGGAACGCCCTCCGGCAGTTCGTGAAGTGGAAACGCGGTCCGCTGGAACGCGCTGAGTCGCTCGAGCAATTGCGCGCATTGGAAAATGGTGTAAAGGTTCATGTGCTCATCATCGCCAAGGGATCTCCCGGGGTAGATACATTGGCCGACGCAGAAGCGCTGGAGCAAAAGCTTGCCCGCGCGGAACGAAAGCCCGCTCGATGAAATACATTTTTGTCACGGGCGGCGTCGTCAGTTCGTTAGGCAAAGGGCTGACTGCTGCCTCATTGGGAACATTGCTCGAAGCGCGCTCGTTGCGTGTTGTACTCCTAAAGTTTGATCCGTATCTCAATGTCGATCCTGGAACGATGAATCCGTTTCAGCACGGCGAAGTCTACGTGCTCAATGACGGCGCGGAGACTGATCTCGATCTTGGCCACTACGAGCGATTCACTAATTGCGTGCTCACGCGCCACAACAATCTCACCAGCGGCCAGGTTTACGAGACAGTCATTCTTAAGGAACGCCGCGGCGACTATTTGGGTAAAACTGTGCAGGTGATTCCGCACGTCACCGATGTGATCAAAGATCGCATCCGCAAACTTTCAGACAAAAGCAAATACGACGTCGTGATCACGGAAATCGGAGGCACGACTGGAGACATCGAAGGTCTTCCGTTTCTCGAGGCCATTCGCCAATTCATTCTTGAAGTCGGGCCCGAAAATGTGGTGAACATGCATGTCACCCTTGTTCCCTACATCAAGGCCGCGCACGAATTAAAAACGAAGCCGACGCAACAAAGCGTGGCGAAGCTGCGCGAAATCGGAGTCCAGCCGCAGGTGTTGATTTGCCGCTCGGAAAGAGCACTCGACCGGGATGTGCGTCGTAAGTTGTCAATGTTTTGCAACGTGGCGGAAAAGGCGGTGATTGAGGAACGCGACGTCGAGCACACAATTTACGAAGTGCCTTTGACCCTGCGTGCCGAAGGACTCGACCAACTCGTGTGCGATCTTCTGCGCCTGGAAACGTCTGCACCCGACCTGAAAGACTGGCGAACATTCGTCGACCGCGTCGTTAGTCCGAGCAAACGCGTCAAGATCGCCGTCGTCGGCAAATACATGGACGTGCGCGACGCCTACAAAAGCATTTACGAGTCACTGACTCACGGTGCCGCAAGCGAAGACTGCGGAATCGATCTCAAACTTATCGATGCTGAATCCCTCGCGGATAACGTCGAGGACCAACTGAAAGAGGTAGCCGGCGTTCTCATTCCCGGTGGATTTGGCGCTCGCGGAGGGGAAGGAAAAATCAACGCCGCGCGTTACGCTCGCGAGCAGCGAATCCCTTTTCTTGGTCTGTGCCTGGGCATGCAAGTCGCCACCATCGAATTCGCCAGAAACGTATGTGGAATCAAAGACGCCAATAGCACCGAGTTCGACAAGGACAGTCCGGACCCGGTCATCTCACTGCTGGAAGAGCAGCGCGGCGTACTTAATAAAGGCGCAAGTATGCGGCTGGGAACCTGGCCGACAAAAATTGTACCGGGAACGCTCGCGGAAAAAATCTACGGCGACACCGAGGTAACTGAGCGGCATCGCCACCGTTACGAGTTCAACATGAAATATCGCGATCGGATGAATGCGAAGGGTTTCGTCATTTCAGGAACATCGCCGGACGGCACGCTCGCCGAATTGATCGAGCTACGCGATCACCCCTACTTTGTTGGTTGCCAATATCACCCCGAATTTCAAAGCAAACCCAACAAGCCGCATCTCCTCTTCAAGGGATTCATTGCAGCTGCTCTAGCATATCAGGCTGGCGGCAAGAAGCCAATCACCAACATTGAACAAGCACCCATCAGCGTGTCAGACAGGGAACTTGTTCTGCAACGCTGAATTTTTTTCAGCGACGTTTTGAAGTGCGCCGCTGCCACGCCTCTTCCATTTGGATGCGCACCGCTATTGGTGCGACGCTCGTTCAAGTCGGTCCATTATCGCCGCGCCGAGTCCCCGAGAGGGAACTCGTTCGGCGATGATGAGGTCGAGACCGAGTGCATCGAGTTCGCGCAGATAACGAAATAAATTCGACGCCGCTTCCCGTAAGTCTCCCCGGTCGCTTAGATTTCGAACGGCGGCGAACGCTTCGGAGCAGCGCGTTTCCAGCTGCGGTGATGTCGGGCGTGGAAAAGCGCCGCTCCAAGCAAGCAAGCCAACGCGCTGCTTCTTCTGTGGAGGAAATGCTTCGGCATTATCAATCAAACGCAATGGGGTTGTAGGCATATAATGAGACGGCAATTGCCCGGGAGCGGATATCCTTTGTGTCAGTGTAACGCTGACGATGTCTGCAAACTGGGATAGCTGTTCGTGTGTAATCGGACCGCTTCGCAAAACCGCGATTCTGCCATCCCGAAGAGCCACGATTGTCGACTCAATGCCATGCTCTGTAGGTCCGGCATCGACGATCAGTGGGATGCGTCCGTCGAGTTCATCCAACACGTGCTGCGCTGTTGTCGGACTGACACGTCCAAATCGGTTTGCACTTGGGGCAGCGAGCGGCTCATCCAATTCACCCACGATTTCAGCAAACACAGGATGCGCACAGAGTCGCACCGCCACTGTATCCAGTCCCGCTGTTACGATGTCAGGAACGATGTCGCGCTTTGGAAGAATGATCGTGAATGGCCCCGGCCAAAGTTTGTCGACCATCTTGCCGATCAGTTGTTGATCGCTCGCTGGCACATCGACAATTCTCTCGAGCCACTCGCGATTCGGCAGGTGAACAATGAGCGGGTCGAAGCGCGGCCGTTCCTTGACTTCAAAAATTTTCGCGACGGTAATCGGGTTCAGCGCCTTAGCGGCAAGTCCGTAAACAGTTTCCGTTGGCAGCGCGACAACGTCGCTCTTCCGCAGAAGTTCAACCGCCGCAACGCGATCGGTTGAAATCACTGTTTTCACCTTGGCAATTTGGCGGCCAGGACCGTTTCGGACTGTTTTCTCCGAAACGCCTCTAACTTTTGGCGAATTGCGCCATCGGACGTGGCGAGAATCGCAGCCGCCAGAAGTGCGGCATTTTTTGCGCCCGCCTCACCTATGGCCAACGTTCCGACGGGAATGCCACCCGGCATTTGCGCCGTGGACAACAGCGAATCGAGTCCCTGGAGCTTCGATTGAATTGGCACACCGAGAACCGGCAGCCACGTGTGCGCTGCAATCACTCCAGCCAAATGTGCAGCACCGCCTGCGCCGGCGATGATCACTCGCAGCCCGCGATCCGCTGCGCCTCGCGCGAACTCTGCCGTCGCATCGGGCGTCCGATGAGCGGACAACACACGCGCTTCGTTTGTCACGCCGAGTCCATCCAATGTTTCCACAGCATTCCGCATGGTGTCCCAGTCCGATTTACTTCCCATGATGACGGCAACAAAAGGCTTTGATTCAGGCATGGGCAAATTGTAGGCGTTTGATTCGTTTGCGCCAGCAAACTCCCCTTTCGGGCTTCTCGTCTATGTCGCTCGGCTTCCGGCAGCTTCATTCGTGAAACGCGAACTTGCGTCGCAACGTTTCATTAACACCGCGCTTCAGCGGTGACAGATGTATCGTTGCATCGAAAGCCGTTTAAACGGCTTCTCTACCCCACCGCGCACTGCACCTGGCTGAAGCCAGGTGTTATGAGATATTGCATCGTGAACCGCCAAGGCCGATCGATCGTCCTCATCGGGATGATGGGCGCGGGAAAATCGTCTGTCGGACGGTGTCTACATCGCAGAACAGGTCGGGCTTTGCACGACACTGACGAGATCGTTGTAACGAACTTCGGAATGTCGATTTCAGAGATTTTTCCAAAATTCGGAGAGCAGCGGTTCCGCCAAGCGGAAACAGAGGCACTGCGGAGTCTGCCAACAACGAAACAGGCAATTATCGTCACAGGCGGCGGGATTGTCTTGCGCAACGAAAACGCCGAGATTGTAAAGCGGTTGGGCGTGATCGTGTGGCTTGACGGGGACGAGGAAACGCTTTTTGCGCGGGCTTTCCGGAAAAGGAATAGACCATTGCTGCAAACGAAAAATCCGAGGAAGACTTTCTCGCAAATCCTTGATGCCCGCAGGCCTCTTTACGCAAACACCTCGGTACTCACGGATGAGGAACTCGCCGTGGCGATTCTGGCGAAAGTTACGAGAATGAATCCCAAACCGGAATCACCCATTCCGGCTACAGCGTCATGATGCAGATTTCGGCAACGGAACTGAAGACGCGGCTTGTATCTTTTGCAAGAGACATCGGGTTCGATTCGTGCCGGGTAGCCGCCTGCAACCCGCCGGTGCACGCAAATGACTTTCGTGAATGGCTGCGCGACGGCGCGCACGGCGAAATGAATTACATGCAACGTGGCGAGGATAAGCGTTGCGATCCGGAAAAGGTTCTGCCCGGCGCGCGATCGATCGTTGTCGTGGCGTTAAATTACTTTCAAGGAGACGCGCCCCACGGGGACGCGGCTACAGGAAGAAGAGGCCGGATCGCGCGCTACGCGTGGGGCGACGACTATCACGATGTAATCGCGGCAAAGCTAGACAAGACCGACGAACTTCTTCGCAGCTTTGGCGGACAGCAGAAATGTTATGTCGATACCGGACCGGTGCTGGAACGAGATCATGCCGAACAGGCTGGCATCGGGTGGCACGGCAAGAGCACCATGCTCATTGATCAGCGGCTCGGGACTTGGTTTTTTCTCGCTGAAATTTTGACCACGCTTGAACTGCCGCCGGATGAGCCCGTCCCGAATCGCTGCGGAACGTGCGAACGTTGCATCACAGCCTGTCCAACAGGTGCGATTACCACTGAGCATCGGTTGGACGCGCGTCGCTGCATTTCTTACCTAACGATTGAACTGAAAACCGCGATCCCCGTGGAATTTCGTCCACTCTTGGCCGATCGGATTTTTGGATGCGATGATTGTCTAGACGCCTGCCCTTGGAACCGGTTCGCTCAGGAGTCCAGGGAAAGCGCGTTCTGCGCGCGTCGATCAATGACTGGCAAGTCTCTCGGTGAATATTTGGATTTAACCGACGCGGAGTTCCGGGCGGTTTTCAGAAAGTCGCCGATTAAGCGAATAAAGCGCCGGGGATTTCTACGCAATGTGTGTGTCGCGCTTGGCAATGTGGGCGATCCATCCGACCTTCCCGCGCTCGAACGCGCGGCAGCCGACCCAGAGCCATTGATCGCAGAGCACGCCACATGGGCAATTCAACAGATATGCGAGCGGCAAAAACAGGCGCAGCCGCAAGTTGTTTGAATCCAAACCCGCCGCACACTGCATCCCATGGATTGAGGGCCATGAACGTGCGCTGTTGGCGAAAGTCTAAATAGAGATAGCTTCAGCCGCATAAGCGATCATGCCATGCATCAAGCACTGACCACTCCCCCTCTTGCTGGTGAGGCCACGAAGAAGCGCCGGCAGGGTCGCAGGCGCAAGATTCTCTTTGGCTCCGCCGGCGTAGTGCTGCTTGTAATCATCGCGTTGGTCTTGGCGGGGAAGCGCGAGAAGCCAATCCCGGTGACAACGGAAAAAGCCGTGCGCCGGACCATTCTGCAAACCGTGTCCGCGACGGGCAAGGTCCAGCCCGAAACCGAAGTGAAAATTTCGCCGGAAGTCGCCGGGGAAATTATCGAACTGCCCGTTGAGGATGGGATGCAGGTAAAGAAAAACGACCTGCTTGTGAAGATTAAGCCTGACTCTTACAAAGCATTGCTTGAACAACAGGAAGCAGCGATCAGCGCCGCGAAGGCGACTAACCTTCAGCAAAAAGCGACGATGCTTAAGACAGAGCACGACTTCCGGCGATCAAAGGACTTATTCGAGAAAAAGTTGATTTCCGAGCAGGAATACAATGCAGCGGAAGCGGCGAACGACGTAGCGAAAAATACCTACGAGAGTTCACTGCATGAAATCGAACGCGCACAGGCCAGCTCAAGCCAGGCGCGCGATCAGCTTTCGAAAACGACGATTTATGCGCCGATGGACGGAACAGTCACCATTCTAAACAGCAAACTGGGCGAACGCCTGGTCGCGACGAATCAATTTGCCGGAACCGAAGTGATGCGAGTGGCTGATCTCAGCCACATGCAAGCCGTAGTGGATGTGAACGAGAATGATGTCGTAAATGTGAAACTTGGGGATAAGGCAAACATCAAAATCGACGCGTACGGCGACCGCAAATTCAAAGGTGTCGTTCAGCAAATCGCGAACACCGGGAAAACGACCGGGGCCGGTACGCAGGAGGAAGTCACGAATTTCGAGGTAAAAATTCGCGTCGACGATCACGATGTGGCGTTGCGCCCGGGATTGAGTTGCACCGCGGATATAGAAACCAACATGGTTAAGGATGCCGTCGCGGTGCCGATGCAAAGCGTCACGATCCGCACCGGGGACACCAACCTCAGCCCCGAGGAAATCGAAAAACAAAAGCAAAAAGTCGCCGCGCGCGACAAGGACGATAACAAGGCGGAGCTGAGCAATGACCATCTCGAGAAACAGGCCCAGAAAGAAGAACGCGAAAAGCTGGCCAAGGTTGTCTTCGTCAAGAACGGCAACAAAGCGCACATGTTGAAGGTGACCACAGGCATTGCCGACGATTCCTACATGGAAATCAAAAGCGGCATCAAACCCGGTGACGAAGTCATCTCAGGCAGCTACAGCGCAATCAGCCGCAAATTAAAAGAGGGCGCGAAGATTGCGTATGACAAGGAAGTCGCGAAGTGACGAGTGACACTCGATTATCGGACTCGATAATCATCGACATCGAGAACATCACTAAAGACTACGTGATGGGCGAAGAAATTGTTCACGCGCTGCGCGGCGTGTCGCTGCAAATTCACAGCAACGAGTACCTCGCAATTATGGGTCCCAGTGGGTCGGGTAAATCGACACTTATGAACATGCTTGGCTGTCTCGATACGCCGAGTTCCGGACGCTACGAATTCAATGGACGCGACGTTTCCAGCATGACGGATGATGAGCTGGCGTCCATTCGCAATCGCGAGATCGGGTTTGTTTTTCAAACGTTTAATCTCCTTCCCCGCGCTGACAGCTTGCGGAATGTGGAGCTCCCTCTCATTTACGCTGGCATGGATCCGGAAACCCGCCGGGAGCGCGCCGCGCACGTGTTGCGGGAGGTGGGGCTCGATGATCGTTTGCACCATAAGCCTAACGAGCTTTCCGGCGGTCAACGTCAGCGCGTCGCGATCGCGCGGGCTTTGGTGAACGATCCATCCATTATCCTGGCGGATGAGCCGACCGGAAATCTCGACTCGAAGACCGGTGACGAAATCATGACGCTTTTCGAAAATCTGTATCAACGCGGACACACAATTATTCTCGTTACGCACGAAGCCGATATCGCGAATCATGCGCGGCGCACGGTCCGCTTGCGCGATGGGCTAATCGAAAGTGACGACGGCGGGTTCGGTGGGATCGACAACTTGCCCGTGGAAGATCCCCTGCCAGCCAATGCTACGGTTTACTGATGAAGCGCTTTCTGTACGAGCTAAGCGAAAGCTGGAAAATCGCCGTGGCGCAGATGCGTTCGAACAAAACGCGCTCAACCCTCACCGCACTCGGCGTCGTTATCGGGATTGTCGCCGTGACGCTCATGGGCACGGCGATCGGCGGAATTCAGGTGGGATTCGATAAAAGCATGGCCATTTTCGGCGACGACGTGCTCTACGTCTCACAATGGCCGTGGAAGCGGGTAGATGACTGGTGGAACTATCGCGACCGCAAAAAGATCAAGACCGAGTACGCCGAGCCGATCAACCGCATCATCGCTGCGACGCCGAATTCGAATCTCGTAATCGCGGTGCCCACTTCAAGTCTGTTGCGCAGCGTGAAGAATGGCCAAAGCGAAGTCAGCAACGTTCTGATCAGAGGAACCGTCTCGGATTACCTCATCACTTCGACTTTCGACTTTAAGGAGGGCCGATTTTTTAACGATGTCGAATCACGCGGCGGCGCCAACGTGTGCGTGATTGGTTACGATGTGGCCGACGCGCTGTTTCCTTCCGAAAGCCCGATCGAGAAATCGGTGCTGATCAATGGGCAACCTTTCAGAGTCGTCGGGGTTATCTCACGGCAAGGCACATTCTTGGGATTATTCAGTCTAGATTCGATTGTGGTGATGCCGTTGCCAGCATTTCAGAAATACTTCAGCGCCAAAAGCGATTCCGACGTTCTCGTAAAAGTGAAGGATAAAACGAGGCTCGCGGAAGCGAGAGACGAGCTGACCGGAGTCATGCGGCGCGTGCGCGGGTTGCCGCCGGAGAAAAAAGACGACTTCAGCATCAACGAACAACAGGCCCTGAAAAGCACGCTGGATCCAATCAAGAACTCCATCGCCATCGCGGGGCTTTTTATTACTGGTCTTTCGCTTTTTGTCGGCGCAATCGGGATAATGAATATCACGTTTGTAAGCGTAAAAGAGCGCACGCGGGAAATCGGAACGCGCAAAGCTCTGGGCGCGCGGCGCCGCACGATCCTTCTTCAATTCCTGATCGAGTCCGCTTCGCTGTGTCTGCTCGGCGGATTCATCGGGCTGGGCGTTGCGTACGTAATGTGCACCGGCATCGGCCAGGCGTTTCCCTCTTTTCCGATCCAATTTTCGCTCGGCCTGGTCCTGGTGAGTATGGCCGTCTCAATTCTCACGGGTTTGTTCTCCGGTTTTGCCCCCGCTTGGTCCGCCTCCCGCCTCGATCCGGTCGCGGCGCTTCGATATGAGTGATTCATCAAGTGTATCATTAACATCGGCCTTTCACAGCAGTGCGGTCGGTCCCGAAAGATACGAGCCGTTTCAACGGCTTCTACCTGGACCTGCGCTGAAGTCCAGAATCGCGGTTAAAGGTAAGCTGTTAAAACGGCTGCGACGGAACGCCACGCAATTTCACCGGTCCTGAAGGCCGGTGTTAATGAAATGCTCTTCAGCGAAATAATCAAGATGGCGCTCGGCTCGTTAGGCGCGAATAAACTGCGCGCTGCGCTGACTATGATCGGCATCACGATCGGCGTTTTCTCAGTGATTTCGGTGATGACCGCGATCGGGGCGCTGCAGTCCTCCATTGAAAGCGGCATTAGTTTTCTCGGGTCGAACATTTTTCAGTTCGCCAAGTACCCGGCGAACGTGAATGTCGGCGGCGAGATCAAGAAAAAATATCAGAACCGCCGCAACGTCACGTATCGCGAGGCGCTGCATTACGCGAAGTTGATGGAAGGCAACGCACGCGAAATCTGTCTCAAAACCTTCGGTTACGAGGTAAAGGGACAGGCTGTTTATAATGGCGTGAAGACCACACCGAGCCTTCTCATCGTTGGGACAAACCGGAGTTTTCTCACCGCAAACGCTTACACGCTGGGTTATGGCCGGAACTTGAACGAAGAAGACGTCGAACTTTCACGCAGGGTGATTGTCGTCGGCAGAATGATCGAGAAACGATTGTTCCCGCACGAAACGCCGATCGGCAAAGTGGTGAGAGTCAGCGGCCACAGTTACACAATTGTCGGTGTGCTCGCCGAGAAAGGAACTTCCTTCGGCCAAAGCCAGGATGACCTTTGCATCATGCCGGTCACACGATTTTTTGAGGATTACGGTGAAGCGAAACGCACGGTGAACATCGCTACGCAAGCGTTCTCCACGGAGGCTTACAATCAAACCCTGGATAAAGGCATAAGTGCTATGCGCATCGCGCGTGGTCTGCGCGCCGATCAGGAAAACGATTTCGAGATTTATTCGAACGATTCACTGAAAAGCGCGTTCACGTCTGTTGCGGGCATCGTCCGGATAGGTGCATTCGTGGTCAGCTTCATCGCGCTCCTCGCCGCTGGAATCGGTATCATGAACATCATGCTGGTGAGCGTGACCGAGCGGACAAAAGAAATCGGCGTGCGTAAGTCGATCGGCGCACGCAGTCGCGACGTTCTGCGTCAATTCCTCACCGAAGCCGTCTTTATTTCGGAAGCTGGCGGAATCCTCGGAATCATCCTTGGAATCATCGCCGGCGATTTGTTGGCAGCTTGGCTCAAGGTGGACATCATTTTCCCTTACGGCTGGGCAATTGCTGGACTTCTCGTTTGCTCCGCCATTGGCATTGGCTTCGGCCTCTATCCAGCATATCGCGCAGCCAACCTCGATCCTATCGAAGCGTTGCGTTACGAGTCATAGGTGGCAAAGCGCCTGTCGTGTATTTTGATCGCAGCGGTTCTGTGCGCCTGCGTTACGACCGTTCGTTCGCAGCCGCGTCTAACGTGGTCTCAGGTTAGCCGTATTGCTGATGTCCAAGTCGGAGGGGCAGCCAGAGTCTCGCGCGACTTCGATCAGGTAAAACTCAACTCAGCTATTCATCGGACAAACGTGTGTGGTTCGTAGATTATCGCGAGAAAAAGACTGGGTATATCAAGTACAACGTCGCGATCGACGACAACACAGGATAGGCGACAACAATCGTAAACGATTACTGGTAATGCTGAATGACCGCGCGATCCGCGCGCCCCTGATCCGACGCGGCCACGCGATATCGCTTGTTACTCCAACCCGAGCGCCTTGAAAGTCGCGTCGAGGTGTTTGAAATGAATATCGAGCGAGCAGAGGCGATCGATTTCTTCTGGTGAAAGGCGGGCGGCGATTTCGGGTTCGCCTTTCGCGTTTTCGGCAAATGTCCCGTCGCCTTTCCACGTTTTCATGGCGGCGCGTTGCACAGCTTCATATGCGTTTTTGCGCTCTGTGCCTGCGCGCGTGAGCGCGAGCAGAATAGACTGGCTGAAATACAGGCCCTTGGTTAGCGCGAGGTTTTCCGTCATTCGATCCGGATAGACCTGCAATTTTTCGACGACATCGCACAATTTCGCGAGCATGTAATCGAGCAGGATGCATGAGTCCGGCAGAATAATCCGTTCGGCGCTCGAGTGACTGATGTCGCGCTCGTGCCACAACGCCACGTTCTCCAACGCAACGACGGCATTCCCACGAATTACGCGGGCTAATCCGCTCAACCGCTCGTTTGTGATCGGGTTGCGTTTGTGCGGCATGGCGGAGCTGCCTTTCTGGCCTTCGCCGAAAAATTCTTCTACTTCGAGCACTTCAGTCCGCTGGAGATGGCGAAATTCCGTCGCCCAGCGGTCGATGCTCGACGCGATCACGGCGAGAGTGGTCATAAATTCTGCGTGTCGGTCGCGCTGCACGATTTGCGTCGAAAGCTTCGCGGGTTTCAATCCGAGCCTTTCGCATACCGCACGCTCGATTTTTGGATCGATGTGCGCATGCGTGCCCACCGCGCCACTGATTTTGCCAACGCGAATACGCTCTCGGGTTTCGGTCAGGCGCTCGACAGCGCGACCGAATTCGTCATACATCAGCGCGAGCTTTAATCCAAACGTGATCGGCTCAGCGTGGACACCGTGGCTGCGACCGATCATCGGCGTCATTTTGTACCGACGGGCCTGGTCTCCAATTACGCTTCGAAGTGCTTCGAGATCATCGAGAAGGATTTGGCACGACTCGTTCAGTTGCGCCGCGAGCGTCGTGTCCAGAATGTCCGATGAAGTCAGCCCCTGGTGAATCCAGCGCGACGCCGGTCCGACTGATTCGGCTACATTTTCCAGAAAAGCGATAACGTCGTGGTTCGTTCGTTTTTCGATTTCGAGGATCTTGGGTATCGAAAACCGCGCCCGTTTTCGAATCTCAGCAGCGTCTTTTTTCGGAATCTGGCAAAGTTCTGCCATCGCCTCGCAGGCGAGCACTTCGATTTCCAGCCAGATTTCAAACTTTCGTTGGTCCGACCAGATTTTGCTCATCTCCGGCCGGGAATAACGGTCGATCACGCTGGGAACATAAAAGCGACCGCGGTGAGCGAAAAGCGTTTTCGTCCAGATTGGCCCAGGATTCAGCTGTCGCGTAGTCGGTTCACCGCATTTGCGTCAAAAGAAAGTCCGCTGAGGGACAGCGGACACTACAGAATTACACGCTTATAGGATGAACTTTCCCCGGGCTTAGTCAGCAAACGCGGGCGCGCAGGAAGCGTCCGTTATCTTGCACACGTACCTTGCCGCTCGCCAGAAGGTCTGCGACCGCTGCCACCGTTTCTTTGCTGCTTCGCGTGCAGGAACTGACTGCCAGGATTAGATCACCGAGCGAAAGCCGAGCGCGGGGTTTCATGATTTGGCGAAATTGGCGATTCCTTTTCATATGTTGGCCATTTCTATTCTGAGCAGGTCTAATGCCATGAGTGGTTGTGAATATTTCTTCCATCGTCAGAGGTGAGTTATTCAGTCCTTCTCCACTTTAGAACTGACCGCAGAGCGACACTTTTGTTCAATTTTAAAACACGATTAAGACGCAAGCCGTTCAGCGCGCAACGGCTGCCAATCGTCAATTCTGAAAAGCGATGGCTGGCCAAGCCGGCATTCCCCGTGCCGCGTGCCCGCGTTGGCGCGACTTCAGTCGCTTCGCTTTTTGTCTGTCAGACTGACCACCAGCAGATAAAGAACGGTGATCACGACGCATGCGATCACGATCGTGTGAAAATTACCGCTCTCCTTTACGGCTTTGATCAAAGCCGTCGCATCTTTCGACTCGATCATTTGACGTGTCAGCACTTTTTGGCCAAACCACGCCAGGACAGAACACCACAGTGCCGATCCGGCCAGGGTCATGATGCTGAATGTGACGAAATTCATCCGAATGATTCCAGCCGGAATAGAAATGACGTGCCGGATCACTGGCAAAAGGCGCGCAAAGAAAATGCCCCCTGCTTCGTACCGACGAACCCATCTTTCGGCACGATCTAGTTTATGCTCGCTGAGCAGAAAATAGCGCCCCCACCGAGCGATGAAGACTCGCCCAAGCCACAATGCAGCCCAATAGGTTGCCGTCGCCCCGAGCCACGAGCCGAACGTGCCCGCCGCGATGACACCGAACGTGTTTAGTTTCCCCTCCATAGCAAGAAATGCAGCAGGAGGAATAACGATCTCGCTGGGCACCGGGAAAATCGAGCTTTCCATCGCCATGAGCAAAATGATGCCCACATATCCCCACTGCTCGACCCACTGAAACCATATTTGAACGAGATGATGCATATTGTCACTCCGCGCCCTTCGACTACCCTCAGGGCAGCTCCGCCGAGAAATCTTCCGATCTCAAGTCGAATGAATTCGCCCTAGTTCAGTCCAAAAACTAAAATCCGCAATTTGAAATTCAGATGTCGATCTATCGGCGCGTCCTTCGTTACTACCAGCCGTTCTGGGGAAAAACGATACTCGGCCTGTTTCTATCGTTGATCGGCATTGGCCTGAATCTGCTCAAGCCGTGGCCGTTCAAAATCATTGTGGACGATTTCCTGCGGCCGACGCCCGCTGACCGCGGCGATTGGCGCACTTGGATTCCCCTGCTCTGTCTCGCGCTGGTCGTTATCCAGTTTGCATGGGGAATCATTAACTGGATCACGAACTATCTATTCGTGAAGATTGGCCTCCAAGCGCTGCTAAAGCTACGAACCGATCTGTACTCGCATCTCCAACGCCTCTCTCTTAAATTTCATGACGCACGGCGGTCTGCCGATTCTAGCTTTCGCGTCGCGTACGATTCGCAGTCGATACAAACGATCTACAACAAAGGTTTCACCAACATCTTCGCTTCGGTAATCGCGCTGATCGGCACATTCATCGTAATGCTGAGGCTCGACTGGGTGTTGACGCTGCTATCCCTCGCGATTGTGCCGCTGATCGTGGGCGCGATTTATCTCTTCGCGAGTCGGATTCGTAGTGAATCGACGTCGATTCAGGAACAGGAAAGCGCCGTCCTCGCGCAAGCGCAAGAAGGATTGAGCTCGATTCGGATGGTGCACGCGTTCGGGCGCGAAGATTTCGAAGTCCGGCAATTTCATCAGCAAGCGCAGCAGAGTTTGCAGGCGAACCTTCGCTTGACGCTGACGAACGTGAACAGCGCGCTGGTGATCAGCACACTCATGGTCATCGGAACCGCAGCGATGTACTACGTAGGAACTTTACATGTGCTTGCGGGCACCCTCAGCCTCGGTTCGCTGCTGGTGTTCAGCGCTTACCTCCTGATGCTGTATCAACCATTGGAATCGCTGACGTACACTGCCTGGGCAATGGAAGGGGCTACAGCCGGCGCGAAACGCTGCTTTGAAGTGTTGGATAGTCAGGACGACGTGCGCGACTCGCCAAATGCTGTCGATATTTCATCGGCTAAAGGCGCGATCGCGTTTCACATGGCAAATTTTGGTTACGCCGAAAGTCGAATCGTTTTACGCGATATCAATCTTTCCATCGCGCCGAATCAAATTGTCGGACTCGTGGGCGGCACGGGCGCCGGCAAGAGCACGCTGCTCAGCCTAGTGCCCCGCTTTTACGATCCTAGCACCGGCTCTGTGATGCTCGATGGTCGCGATGTCCGCGAGATTACGAAGAAATCTTTACGCGCTCAGATCGCCATCGTGCTCCAAGACACGCTACTTTTCTCAACCACCGTTCGTGAGAACATTGGCTATGGCCGACCCGATGCGACCGAGGAAGAGATTATCGAAGCAGCGCGTCGGGCGCAGGCCGACGAGTTTATTCAGCAAATGCCGCAGGGCTACGGCAGCCTCGTCGGCGAACGCGGCGGACATTTGAGCGTCGGCCAACGTCAGCGCATCGGAATCGCGCGAGCATTTCTGAAAAACGCGCCGATTCTATTGCTGGACGAACCGACTTCGGCGCTCGACCCCAGCACCGAATCTGCCATCATGGAAACCATCAAGGAACTAATGCGCGGCCGGACAACTTTGATTGCGACACATCGGCTGGCGACCATTCACAATCTCGACCAAATCATCGTGCTGGATCACGGATGCATCATCGAGCAAGGCCTCGGTTCGGAACTTCTGGCCCGCGGCGGCGTGTACGCAAAACTTTATGCATCGGGAAAATTTCCGACGTAGTAGCGCATGAGTCTTGCTTGTGCGTTTTGAATTCGCAACCAGGATGGTTGCGCTACCATGAGCAACGTTAGAAACGATCGACGTGTCGAAGGCGATTGGTGGCCGGAGGCAATTCCGCCGAACGTCGACTTTGGCGACGGCTTTTATTGCGAGAGCGCGCAAATTTTTCGGAAGCTTCAAAGCAAAAAATCGCGCGCAGTCGTCATCGGAAAACACGTTTCCTGTTACGCAGGGTGCTCATTTGCCATCGGCGATAATGGCCAATGCACTATCGGCGATTTCACGCTGCTCAATGGCGCCCTGATTATGGCCGAAGACAGGATCGAGATCGGATCGTATTGTCTTGTTTCGTGGAACGTCGGCCTCGCCGATTCCGATTTTCATCCGCTGGAACCGGCGCAACGTCTGATCGACGCGCAAGCCCTGGCGCCGTATTTCAAAAATCGCCCGGGACGCCCCACATTGAAAACCGCGCCAGTGAAAATCTGCGACAATGTCTGGATCGGAATGAACGCTGTGATTTTGAAAGGCGTCACCATCGGCGAGAACTCAGTTGTCGCGGCGGGCTCAGTAGTCACAAAATCGGTCGAACCGAATGTCGTAGTGGCGGGCAATCCAGCGACAGTCGTCAAACAATTTGACCGCAGAGGTCACGGAGTCCGCAGAGATGAATTTCATTGTTAATCCTCTGCCCCCTCGACGGTAATAATGAAACGCAAGCGCATTGTGGTGATGGGTTTCATGGGATCGATGCCGATCGCGGGCGTCGTCTGGCAACACATTCATTACGTCGTGGGACTGCAACGGCTCGGGCACGACGTTTTCTACGTCGAAGATTCAGCGCGTCTTCCATACAATCCCGAGACGTCCGAAGTCACTGACGAGTTCGATTACGCGGCAAAAGTTCTCGCCCGGCTAGCGCGCGAGTTTGATTTCAAAGATCATTGGGCGTATTGCGCACGCTACTTGCCCGGCACTCCAACTGCCGGTATGTCGCTGAAAAAAATCCGGCAACTCTATCGAGATGCGGACGCCATCCTGAACGTTTGTGGCACGCAGGAATTCAACGACGACCTGCTCGTTTCCGATCGCATTTTTTATATCGAGAGCGACCCCGGTGTTGAACAAATCAAGATCGACAAAGGCGTAAAATCGACAGTCGAATATCTGCGACGGCACCACGCGCTTTTCACATTCGGCGAAAACATCGGGACAAACAATTTTCCGGTTCCGCTGCATGGATTCAAATGGCTTTTCACGCGACAACCAGTGGTGACAGATCTTTGGAAAACAGCGGGTTCCCCTTCCCGCGCTGCCGTATTCACAACTGTAGCGAACTGGTCCACGAGCGGTTTGAAAGACATTGCCTGGCGCGGCAAAAAATATCTCTGGAGCAAGTCACGCGAATTTCTTCGGTTCATCGCCG